>NZ_BAACAP010000239.1:0-126168 GCF_045865695.1 Scytonema hankhaensis NUACC26 | reverse complement strand
AACTCGTTGGTGAAGCAATTTTCGCTCTCACTGATGCTTTTGGAGACAGCGCTGGTGATAACAACAACACTGTCTTCCAAAACAGAGTTCGTTTGGACTTACAAACCAGCTTCACAGGTAAAGACGTTTTGCACACTCGTCTTGCTATGGGTAATGGCAATAGGTTTAGTATTGGTGGCATTAACAATAACACCAGTGGTGAAGGCTTGCAGACCTTCAACCTCAACAACAATGGTAATGATGTCCAGCTAGATTGGTTGGCTTACTACGTTCCCATTGGTCCTGCTCAACTCTACGTTGCAGCAACTGGTGGTATTCATAGCGACTATGCTGCTACCAACAACCCATATTTTGAAGACTACGATGGTGGTAATGGCGCACTGTCTACCTTTGCTTCTGAAAACCCCATCTACCGGATTGGTGGCGGTGCAGGTGGAGCGCTAAATATTAACCTTGGTAAAGGTGGTGGTATCCTCAGACCAAGTTCTCTAACTGTAGGTTATTTGGGATCAGAACCAAATAACCCTGGTTTGGGTGCAGGTGTATTCAACGGAAACTATGCTGCTTTAGGACAACTAAACTTTAACCTCGGTCAAAGATTTGCGTTAGCTGCAACTTATGTTCATGGTTATCATGGTTCTGGTAGCACTTTATTTGATGCTGGTGGATTGGCAGGTTCAAACACCATTACTGGTGGAAACCTTCCTATAGTAGGTACTGCACAAGCCAACACTTTGAGTACTTTAAACGCATCCTCAAGTAACTCCTACGGTCTATCTGCAGCCATTAGACCTAGCGATAAGTTCTCTGTCAGTGGCTTTATTTCTTACCATGACGTGACTGGTTTCGGTGCTAATGATGACTATGAGGCTTGGAGTTATGGAGTTGGCGTCGCTCTACCTGACTTTGGTAAGAAGGGGAATGTTTTAGGTGTTTTTGCTGGAGCAGAACCCTATTCTCGCAACCGTCCTGGTTTTACCGGTAGCGATACACCTTACCACGTTGAAGGTTTCTACAAGTATCAAGTCAACGAAAATATCTCCATCACTCCTGGTGTGATCTGGCTCTCAGCACCCGGTCAAAATAGCGACAATGATGATGCTTTCATTGGTACTTTGAGAACAACATTTACTTTCTAGAATTGTGTTAGTGGTTAGTAGCAGTAACAACCAACAACTAACCACTAACAACTAATAAAAAACCCTACCACAAGGTGGGGTTTTTTATTGGAAATTTACCTTGAAAAAGGACAAACCCTAGTGGAGAACCGGAGTATAATGGAAGAAGGATGAAAAATAATAGATAAACTATAAAAAATCTTTATCCCTCATCCTTATATCCTTCATCCCTTATTTGTCGCCTGTGGAACTATCGTGTAAGTCAGAATACGCAATTCTTGCTTTACTGGAGCTGGCAATTCATTACCAAAGCGGGGAACCGCTACAAATTCGACAGATTGCAGCACAGCAAAATATACCAGATCGTTATTTAGAACAACTACTAGCAACTTTAAGACGTGGCGGTTTGGTTAAAAGCCAACGCGGATCTAAAGGTGGCTATTTGTTGGCGCGAGACCCTTGGAAAATCACTTTATTTGAGATTTTAGGTTGTTTGGAAGGGTTGGATGTGCGAACTGCTGAAGAGGACGTTAACCCTAAAACTGTAGATAACGCTGTTGTGGAAGATGTTTGGCTTGAAGCAATGCACGCAGCAAATGCAGTTTTGCAAAAGTATACACTTGCGGATTTATGTGAAAAACGAGATGCTCGTCGGCAGTTGGACATAATGTACTACATTTAATTAATTGTAATAGTTAGTTGTTAGTGGTTAGTGGTCAACGACTAACCACTAACAACTAACCACTAGCCACTAACTAAGGACAAAAATATGCAAATAGCACGTGATATTACAGAACTAGTTGGACGAACTCCTTTAGTACAACTTAACCGCATTCCACAAGCGGAGGGTTGTGTTGCTCGAATTGTGGTGAAGTTAGAAAGCATGAACCCGGCGGCTTCAGTGAAAGATCGTATCGGCGTAAGCATGATTAATAATGCTGAGGAGGAAGGTTTAATTTCTCCAGGGAAAACGGTTCTGGTGGAACCAACTTCTGGTAATACGGGAATTGCTTTGGCAATGGTGGCGGCTGCAAAGGGTTACCGCTTAGTTTTGACTATGCCTGAAACTATGAGTTCTGAAAGAAGAGCTATGTTGCGGGCTTTTGGCGCTGAACTCGAACTCACAACGGGAATTGAGGGTATGAGTGGCGCAATCCGGCGAGCACAGGAAATTGTTGAGACAACACCGAATGCTTATATGTTACAACAATTCCGTAACCCCGCTAACTCTAAAATACACCGGGAAACTACAGCTGAAGAAATTTGGGAAGATACGGAAGGACAGGTAGATATAATGATAGCTGGGGTGGGTACTGGTGGTACTATTACAGGTGTGGCTGAAGTCATTAAAGCACGCAAGCCAAGTTTTCAAGCGATCGCAGTTGAACCGGCTAACAGTCAAGTTTTAGCTGGGGGAAGACCCGGACCTCACAAAATTCAGGGAATTGGGGCGGGATTTGTGCCTCAAGTTCTGAATGTAGATGTTATAGATGAAGTGATTTCTGTAACGGATGATGAGGCTATTGCCTACGGTCGTCGTTTGGCAAGAGAGGAAGGGCTTCTCTCAGGAATTTCTAGCGGTGCTGCTTTGTGTGCGGCAATTCAAGTTGCCAAACGTCAAGAAAACGAAGGGCGCTTGATTGTTATGATTCAGCCTAGCTTTGGCGAAAGGTATTTAAGTACACCGCTGTTCCAAGATTTAGAACCCAAACTAGCTGCTAGTATCAGTTAACAGTGACCAGTGACCAGTGACCAGTGACCAGTGATTGAGGACTAGAAATTGGTCACTAGTTACCAATGACCAGTTAAAATTAAGTAATGGCAGAGACTAATAATCACAGCAATCACTACGAAACACTTAAAGTTCGCCCTGATGCTAGCCAAGCGGAGATTAAGCAAGCTTACCGCCGATTGGTAAAGATGTTTCATCCAGATAGCAATCAGGAAACTTCAGACTCGGACGCTATCATACGTATTAACGCTGCTTACGAGATTTTGGGGGATGCTCAAAATCGCCAAAATTACGACCAAAAATTGCGCCTGCTTTCTGAGAAAGCTAGTCGAAGTCGCCAACAGCGTACAACCTCAGCGCAAAAGCAGTATCAGGCAACCAGGCAAACAGGTAAAGAAGCTGATGAGCAAATTGAAGAGTGGTTGCACTTTGTTTATCAACCTGTAAATCGTCTGGTTTACCGTATTCTTTATTCTTTAAAAGAGCAAATAGAAAAACTCTCTGCCGATCCCTTTGATGATGTTCTTGTAGATGAATTTCAAGATTATTTAGATGCCTGTCGCGATGACCTCAAGCAAGCGCAAACCAAATTTCGTTCTTTGCCAAATCCTCCAAGCTTAGCCCGGTCTGCTGCTCATCTCTACTATTGTCTCAATCAAATTGGTGATGGACTAGATGAGCTTAAATACTACCCTTTGAACTACGACGAAAATTATTTGCATACGGGACAAGAAATGTTTCGCATCGCTAATCGTTTGTACCGCGAAGCACATCAATCTATGGGTGCATACGCTTAGGGAAGGCTTTGCCCCATGCCCTATGTCCATTTTTATATGTAATTTAAGTAAAAATTAGTTTATGCTGGAAGCAGAAAAATTTAAGAAATATTAAGTTTTGCTTCCACACACTCATGCAATGCATTGTAAATCGCCGCGCTCAATTTTCGGCAAGCCATCGCTATTGGTTACCAGAACTGAGCGATGCTGAAAACATCGAGAAATTTGGTGCTTGCTCTAAATTTCCCGGACACGGGCATAATTATGTTTTATTTGTCTCTCTCATTGGGGAACTGGACAAATATGGCATGGTACTAAACCTGTCTGATGTGAAACACGTTATCAAGCGCGAAGTCACTAGTCAATTAGATTTTTCCTATCTTAACGATGTGTGGTCAGAATTTCAACAAACTCTGCCTACTACAGAAAACATTGCACGGGTTATTTGGCATAAACTAGCACCCTATTTGCCTGTTGCTCGCGTGCAGCTTTTTGAACATCCCGAACTTTGGGCTGATTATTTAGGAGACGCAATGGAAGCTTACCTCACTCTTAGCACTCACTTTAGCGCCGCTCATCGGCTTGCTCATCCCGATATCAGCAATGAAGCTAACTTTGAGATTTATGGTAAATGCGCTCGCCCTAACGGACACGGGCATAACTACCACCTTGAAGTGACTGTGAAGGGGGAAATTAACTCCCGCACTGGTATGATTGTAGACTTAGGAGCTCTCAATCAAGCGATTGAGGATTATGTGGTGGAACCGTTTGACCATACCTTCCTCAATAAAGACATACCTTATTTTGCTCAAGTGGTTCCCACTGCTGAGAATATTGCACTTTACATCAGTCATTTGTTGCGATCGCCTATTCAAGAATTAGGTGCAAAGCTCTATAAAGTTAAATTAATTGAAAGTCCCAACAATTCTTGTGAGATCTATTGTACTGATTCTGAGTCGAATGCCAACACTGTAGAGCGCGAGTCTGTTTTAGTACGAGTATAGCCTTCCGACAAATAACAAAAGAATTATCAAGCCTATCCAAATATTTTTCATTGCGATAGGCTTTTGTTATTTTATAAGCTTTTGGAAACTATCTAAATTTTTTCACTTCAATATAATATCGATTGACAATTTAACTTGAGAAAGTTTCACATAGACTTGCTCCCATTCTGTAACTTTATATTTTCAACTTAATATGGAATTCCTTTATTTCTTACATCTCCATATAGTTGTTAACCTTCTATTCCTATAGAGTTATTTTTGAGATAGCAAGTAATACATAAAAATGATAACATTTTTTTATTAAACCTGACATCTTTTCCAGGTCAATAAATTGTTAATTCGATCGCTTTGATTTCAAGAAATCTTCTAACATTTCCTCCTTCAGACAGATATGATAAGCAATTGTTAAAATATAATAAATTTGTATTTATACTTTATAAGCATTAGTAATGTTTGATAAATTAAAATTATCATTTTTGTAATTTGAATTACAAATAGGTGAGAAAAGGAAATGACAAAAAGATAAATGAGTACTTTAGTCCTAATAGAATAGGAGGAAAAAAAATTGGAGAAATGCTTGATAAGAAAAGCTTTTAGGTCGTGAAATATTTATAATTTCATCTCCAAACTTCATTTATTTCCACGTAACCAAATCATAATGAAAGAAAATCAGGAATTCAAACTTTAGTGGAACGTTATATTAATAAAGTGGATGCTATCATTTAAAACGAGGTTTGATGATTCTTGATTTTTCTTAAAACTCAGTTTCTAAGAGAAATAGCTGTATCTGCTGGCAAAAGCTAAGCTAACCGAAAGGAGTAAAAATGTTACAAGCACAGAACTTATCACGAGAACCACTAGTTACCGTGGTCATTCCTACTTACAATCGCCCTAAATATCTTAGAGAAGCCATAGAAAGCGCTGTCAATCAGACCTATAAAAATGTAGAGATTATTGTGTCGGACGATGGTAGTGTAGAAAATCCGCAGGACATAGTCGATTCTTTTCAAGACCCGCGAATTCAGTTCCGGCGCAATCCAAAAAATCTAGGGATCGCCTTGAATGTGATTGGTGCATTTAAGGAAGCAAGAGGAAAATATGTTGCGAGTTTGAACGATGATGATGTTTGGAATCCAGAATTTTTGGAAAAGCTAATTCCAAATCTAGAGGCAGATGCAAGTGTAGCGATCGCATTCAGCGACCACTACATAATGGACTCAAAAGGCAAAGTTGACTCTGAGGCTACAGAGGAAAACACTCTACGTTGGAAGCGAGACCAACTACACGAAGGAGTTTACCAGCCTTTTTATGAAATCGGATTAGTTCATCAAGCTGTTCCCAGTGCGGTAGCGACTGTAATTCGTAAAGATGCTATTGACTGGGATGATTTTCCACCTCAAATGGGTTCTTATTGGGATTTGTATCTAACTTACCTTGCATGTCGCACTGGAAAGGGAGCTTATTACTCTCCTGAAAGACTGAGTAAGTATCGCGTACACACTCAATCAGAAACTTTTGTGAACGGGGCTTCGAGCGTTCAGTCAAAAATTCGGGCAGGTAAAGCAGGGATTTACTGCTATCGACAATTTATGGAAGATGAACGGTTGCAGGAGTTCAAAGATTACTTCCAAGAAAAATGGTTGCAAGCTCACACAACTCTTGCCATAGGCTTACTGAAAGCCGAGCAAACTCAGGAAGCAAGACCTTATCTTTTACACGCGCTTAGGCGACAAAAGTTTAACCTCAGAACAGTTGCGGCGTTTGCTTTGTCGATTATTCCTCGCCCTCTAGCACGTAGATTTCTGACTATTTAAATAAAATTTAAAAATATCGGCGGCGGCTAGCTAAGCGACGCGAGTAGCGGTTGATAGCCCACGCTGAGAGCAGAAGAATCAAGCTAAGAGATAAGCGACTCAGAACAGACAAAACAACGTTAATATCAAAAAATTGCAATTGATTGAGGAAACTCAAGTCTCTGGTTAGGATAAACAGCACGAAAATCGCGTTTCCACCAAGCATCAGGGTTAATAGTATCAAAAACTGTCTCCATAAGCGTTGCTTGAGTGTAAAACCAGAGATGAGAGTCCTTGAATCTTGACCTTGTAGTTTTTGTAAGTATTTTTCCAGTCGCCAAAACATCCATAGCAAGAATGGAAATAATCCGTAGTTGAGCAAGCGCCAAGGGAAAGAATAGCGACCGCTAATAGATAAAATATTGACCAAAGCATGACAAATAACAGAGTTTACCCATGCTGGAAAAACTTGACCTCTGTGTCGGGTTGAGTAAATACTGTCATTGACAAGCGCCCCTAACGCATATCCCCAAGGTGCAGAAAACATGATATGCACGGGCGTGCTTATCAATCTTTCTACAACCGATGGCATACCTTGAAAGCCATGGAAAAGATATATCCAGTTTTCCTCGGCTGTAAAACCTAGCGAAACGGCTAGACAAAAAAGGAAAACTGTGCTAGAGCGTAACCGATACTGCCGTTGAAAATAGTTAGTTAAAGCGATGACAGCGACTAACTTACAACCTTCTTCAATTGGACCAACTTCAATCAATTGTCGCAGGGCAACACCAAATAGCGATCGCTGAATGATGCGCCAATTCACAACCTTTTGGGCAACTGTTTCAAAAACCAGTTCCAAGTGAAGGGCAATAAACCCAGATATTGCCCCAAGAGCAAAGAATGACAACAGCCGTATGAGAGAGATAGTAGTTGGAATGCGGCTGTAGTAGTACACCAAAAGAAGCAGTGGTGGGAACACTGCCAACAAAACTATAAGTACATCAATCACGCACTTGAGCTACGATTGTGCGATGACGCGGACTGTTGGGAGTGATGGTAGGAGTCTTGAAACCAGCATCCACTAACGCTTGCTCGATATCGAAGGAGAAATACTCATCCATAAGTGGTTCAGTACTTTTGAGCAAAGTCATAACATAGGTAGGCATTTTTTGATACACTTCCGATCTTGGATTCATATCCATAATTCCTATACAACCGCCCGGACGTAGCACACGCTTGGCTTCTGCAAAAATTTGTCTGGTTGCGACTTGAGGTAACTCGTGACAAATTAAGAACATAGAGACAAAATCAAAGGAAGCACTCGCCAACCCAGTTGATTCAGCAGCTGCATGAACCCAATCGATATTAACACCGCGCTGTTGGCTTCGGTATTGAGCAACGGCGAGAAAATAAGGAGACAAATCTAAACCAGTGATTTTGGCATGAGGATAAATTTTTTGTAGTGCAAAAGTGCTCATCCCCACACTACATCCAATATCTAAAATCGCTTGTGGCGGTCTGGGGAGTTGCTTTGTCAGAATATTATGATAACTTTGACGTAGCTGAGCATCTCCTTGGTCTGTGGTCTTGCCCCAAAGAGTTGCATGAACAGTTTGAGCAGCAACTTCTACCTCTAGCGCTGCTTCCCAGCAAAGGTCTCCCTTATCATAAGCGTGGAAAGATTGCAAATAATAGCCTGGGTAGGTTACTTGTGGGTTTTGTACTTTCGCAAAATCCTTTGTCCAATCTCGTGCTTGTAGCGTGCGGACTTCTTGCGTCCAATTCACACCGATTTTCTCAGCACGTTTAATCATCATTTGCCTAGCTTGGTGTTTGGCTAGGTTGGCGAGAGGTTTAATAGCAAGAACTCCATTTATGAAGCGTGAAGCTAATCCTGGAGTATTTTTGACAGCCGTGTTCATCACTGATTTCTATCTACCTTTGGAATGAGGAATGCGCTTGTCTATCAAATATGATAAAGCTCTAAGCGATCCAATCTTCACTCTCGAATTAACTTCTTAACAGTGACCACCTGCCAGTTCTCTCGTTCCCAGGCTCCGCCTGGGAATGCATGGAGCGAGGCTCTGCCTCGACTTTGTAACAAGTAGGTAGGGCTATGCCTAGAGCACCGATCGAGTAATAACGGTTGATAAACACAAAATTATGTGATTGGGTTAAAACGCCTATTTCAGGATAAATTTTTAGGTCTAGTTTTTAGCGATCGCATAAAACCTGAACGCCTAAAAGTTCGATTTACACAAGAGACATATTCTGCATTTTATGTCAACTACTTCTACTTGACCAACGCTCTAGGGTGTTGACTCTGTGCCTTGTTTGGGGTATCACTCATGCAAAATTTGAGAATCTTGACTAGAACTGAAATGCTTGTTGGGTAACGCTTTCAACGAAAATAAATTTTTATAGTACATTTTTACTAAAAGTCAACAAAGTCAACACCCTAGGCGATGCCGCACAACATCCAACAATGAGATTGCCCACCTACTTTATAGCGGTTTTCAATTGGGTGCAATACATCAAATAATTAAGGAATCGCAGATGAACACAGATAAATCTGTACTTCATTTCAGTGAGAACCGCTATAATCTGGTTAAATACCCTCTCTAGAGTACTCTTGGCGTACAGTCTGGCATTTTTCCTCCCCTGCATTCCCTGCAAATCCTACGCAGTATTGCCCTCTGACCTGAATCCTTACACATTAATCAGATTTAGCACTCAATTTTTATAATATTGTCTATTATCATACTAATAACTGTAAATTTTTCTTTTGACAGCTAGACAAAGGTTACAACGTCAATTTCCTCTAAAGCAATGGAAATTGCAGATTTATCAGGTTGCTTTTCTTAATAATCAAAACTCAAATAAATTTTTGCAGTTAAGGATTTGAATTTTACCAGTATCTCGATATAGCTCAGTGTTGATTCTAGTAAATAAAAAATGAAACCTATGAAATCACTTGGTTTTTACGAGAAGAGACTGCAAGATTTAGAAAAAAATATTACTGAAGACCAGAAACTACTTAAGCAATACGAGGATGTGCTGCGCTATGAAAGTGACCCTCGTGCTATAGGTAGGTATAAAAGAGAAATTGAGCGGCAGCGAGAGTCTGTTTCTTCCTATATAGATCCAGAAGTAGATAAAGATTTAAAGTCTCTAGAAGTAGAGCTTCAAATGTTATGTTACCGCAATTTGAAAGAATTTTACGGATATGAGGGGTCACTAGAACCTGCACAGTATCACGCTTACAAGAAGCTTTTGTTTGCCGTAGCTTGCCGTGCAAAAGACAGTTAGTCTTTACCTGTTTGATACCAAGGGAATAATATTTGTGACGATTAAAACCACCACAAATATTAATCTTCTTAGCTACCTTCTTCCAAGCTCCCGACTTCAATTTGTCCTCTGGCTTCTTGAAGTAAGAATCAAGGTGTTTGGGTAATCTTTCAGTCCGATTCTGACCGTGCCGAGCTATTATCAACGCAGCAGCACAACCAGAATTCAGACCATAAGCTGCCATATATTTCGTAACACCAATTACGCTGGTGTATGCAGCATCAACTTTGATTATTTCTATCCCAGATTTAATGCAACGAGATTCAATCGTCTGGGTAAACGGCTCTTGCGTACTTAGCGTGCTATTTTTATAGGAAAATTAGCTTAAAATCCTTGTCTGGATTGTATTACAGCCATTATTACCTTTATAACAGTATTCTTTTCTAAAATTGAAACTAGAAGTGTCTGTAAGCCTTGCAAATAAAGCATAATTATAAATTTTAATTAAAATTTAGCACGCTATGTACGAAAGAACCATAATTCGTCGGGTACTTCAAGAGCGATTTTTGCCACAATGCAAGCTCAACAGAGAAGGTTGCTATTTTTAATTTACACCTAAATAGTTGGGTTTCGTTCCTCAACCCAACCTACTGGTGGGCGCTTCGACTTGTTAACTGGAGGCTCCGCTTCCAGATCTGCATTCCCAGGCTCCGCCTGGGAACGAGGGTGTCTGGTTCCCTCCCCTTTCCAAGGGGAGGGTTAGGGTGGGGTAAACTTAACTACCTGATTTGGGTTTTAGTGCTAACAACATCTCGACTTGAGAGGTTGATTTGTCGGGGCTAGTAGCAGTCATACCCAAACCGCGAATGGAACTCATAATAGCACTGGCTTCTGGGGAAATTGGTTGCCGTTGTGCTGTGGCAAAGCGCTCGATCAGGGATGCGGTTTTATCCATATCTATATAGAAGTAACCGCCGTTGGGTTTTTGTAAGGTGTTGGTGACTGCTTGGAAATTCGCACTGCTGTCTAAGCTCGGACCTTGACGATTTACTAACATTTCTGCTACTGGTCCACCAATCGCTACAAATACAGTATCTTGATTGAGCCAGCCGTGTGCTAACAATGCTCCTTGTTTGGGAATTTCCCATTCAGTGATTTCTTTGCCACCAATGTCTCTTTTAGTAATGTTTAAAGATTGTGCTTTGACAATGGTATCTAATTTGTTAAGGGTTTCTTCTACAGTTTTGCGATCGCCTGTCTGAAAGACCAATGCTCCTCCAAAGCCAATTTGTGCCAGTACGCCTTGATTTGATGGGATAGCTGCAATTCCAAATTCCCGATCCATCCAGCTAAAAACGTCCTTATCTAGGTCAATATTGACAAATTTTAGTTGCTGACGGGCTGTTTCAAGGGTTTGCTTTAATTCAGGAACGTCTTTTGATTGTTCGACAACTGTTGACCACCAACTGCTGATTCCCTGTCCGCTGATAATTGCCATTGTCTCTGACGGAAATTCCGACACAACTTTAGATCCCGTATTTTGGTATTGGAATTTTACGAGTTGGGGATCTAGTTTAGCAGTTGCTTTCAACCGTACACCTGCATTGTCAATACCAATTCCTGCCACCATAGATTTTACTTGTTTTAATTGCGACAATGTTTGTGCAGGTAATTGTGCTGACTGTGGATTCGTAGCAACAAGTTGCTGTACCATAGCAGCATAATCAGGTACGTAGATTTGGGCGACGGTATTTTCAACGTTGACACCTTGAGTTAGCAAGCTGCTTGCACCTTCTTTGTTGGCAAAGGAAGGTTGTCCTTTAAATGTGTCAATAGCATTTTCTATAGCTGACTTTTCTGTTGCTGAGACTACATATGTATTATTTAAAATAGCAGTGTACGTAGGCGAGCTTTTCCTGGAAGTTTCTATAATTTTTTCGCCTTTATAGTCAGTTTCTTGAATTTTTAGGTCTTTTTGTCCTTTTAATTTCGTGGCAAAGTTCAAAGCTTGGATTTTGTCTTTGATACCTACCACCATCAGGACGTTGGATTGTTGGGAAGCTTGAGGTGTACTCTGTGCGGGTTTGACTGCGTTGGGTGGAAGTACGGCAATCATCACGCCGCCTACCCAAGGTTTTATATCTTTTTCATAGGAAATACTATTATCAGTTGAGAGGCTTTTATTGAAGTTTTCTAGCTCTTTGGCGACTATCTTCTGGGCTTCTGGCGTCCCAAATTGCTCTAACTTTGCCCAAGCTGTTGGATCGGTGGAAATATAAGTTGCCATCAATGCTTCATCTGGTACGATTTTAGCAGCATTGAGAGCGTCGGAAACGTTTCCTTGGGGACCACCTTTAAAGTACATATAGGCAGCTACACCTCCTGCTACAACTACCGCAGTACCAATAGCAGGAATTAAAAAATTATTCTTAGATTTACTTTCTGGCATTGTTAAAATGTCCTATTTTCTTCAAATTGTCCTTAAGGTTAGTAAAAACGTCATTGTGGAGTTTTCGGATTCCTTAACTCTTTTAATGTTAACTTTTCGGTAATTACTGATAAAATTATGACTTCTATACACGGTTGGTCTTCTAGCGATCCTAGAGGGACTACACCTGTTTTGTATGCCAATCCGCAAAAGAAAGTTCTTTATCTGAAAAATATATTTCTTTAGATAGTGGCGAGCTATTCTAATTTATATATATTTAGGGTATTTTTACAGAATGTTAAACTTTCTTGGGACAAAATGCCTGTATAGAGATAACAGGGTGCAAAGTATTAGGGTGCATGGAATCAATTGGGGAAAGGCACGAAACTCTCGTGTTGTGACCTCAGTGTTTCAATCTAAGAGTTTTCAGGGTTTCTAAGGTCAGTAAACATCGATGTCGCAGTATTATTTTGATACAGAAAGTAACCGATACAAATCTTTTGAGTTACCAGGGGCAAAACCGCACTACAATCCAGATAAGCCCGGACAAGTAGAGCATATTTTTCTTGACCTCAGCCTAGATATTCCTAACAAAAGTTACCACGGTACTTGTAGCATTACTTTAACACCTATCCGTAATGGTCTAGATCGCTTGGTTCTGGATGCTGTCAATCTCAATATTGAGTCGGTTCAAGTGGATGGCAACCCCCAAAAGTTTGAATATGACGGCAAACAGTTGTCAATTTATCTCAGTATACAAACTGAGATGAATAAGCAGATTGCGATCGCGATTGCCTACTCAGCAGAAAAACCACAACGGGGTCTTTACTTTATAGAAGCAGACAAACACTATCCCAAAAAGCCCACCCAAGTTTGGACTCAAGGAGAAGACGAAGATTCTCGCTTTTGGTTCCCGTGTTTTGACTATCCCGGACAGCTATCAACTTCAGAAATTCGCCTTCGCGTTCCCAAGCCTCTCATTGCAATTTCCAATGGCGAACTTATCGCTACAGAGGAAGACGGCGAGCGCAAAATTTATCACTGGTTGCAAAAGCAAGTCCATCCGACTTACTTAATGACTCTTGCTGTAGGTGATTTTGCGGAAATTAGCGATGAATGGAATGGCATTCCCGTAACATACTACGTAGAAAAGGGGCGCGAGGAAGATGCCAAGCGCAGTATGGGCAAAACTCCTCAAATGATAGGGTTTTTGAGCGATAAGTACGGTTATCCCTACCCCTTTCCCAAATACGCTCAAGTGTGTGTTGATGATTTCATCTTCGGGGGAATGGAAAACACGTCAGCAACATTGTTAACAGATAGATGTTTGCTGGATGCACGAGCCGCACTCGATAACCGCAACACCGAAAGCTTGGTTGTCCATGAATTGGCGCATCAGTGGTTTGGCGATTTGGTGGTGATTAAGCATTGGTCTCATGCTTGGATTAAAGAGGGCATGGCTTCTTATTCAGAGGTCTTGTGGACTGAACGAGAGTATGGTGCCCAAGAAGCAGCATATTATCGATTGTTAGAAGCTCGGAGTTATTTAGCTGAGGATAGCGGACGTTACCGCCGCCCTATGGTAACTCACGTTTATCGAGAAGCAATTGAACTTTACGATCGCCACATCTACGAGAAGGGATCGTGTGTTTATCACATGATCCGCTCGGAATTGGGAGAAGAGTTATTCTGGAAAGCCATCCAAACATTTGTGCGGGATAATGCCCATAATACTGTAGAAACAGTGGATTTACTACGGGCGATTGAGAAAGCAACCGGGCGAAATCTCCTGTTCTTGTTCGATCAGTACGTGTATCGTGGCGGACATCCTGATTTTAAAGTGGTTTACTCCTGGGATGGAGATTCTAATTTAGCTAAGGTAACAATTACCCAAAACCAAGCTGTATCAGATAATAACGGTAGCAGCAACAGTTTGTTTGATTTGAGAATTCCTATTGGTTTTGGATACGTTAAGGAAGAGGATAAGGGGGACAAGGCTCCTTACCTAAAGACTTTCACCGTCCGTGTCAACGAACGAGAACAAAGTTTTTATTTTCCATTAGAAGAAAAACCTCAATTTGTCAGTTTTGATGTGGGGAATCATTTCTTGAAAACGGTGTCTGTGGAGTATCCAGTACCGGAATTGAAAGCACAGTTAGAATTCGATCCCAACCCCATATCTCGGATTTATGCAACTGAGGCTTTGGCAAAGAAAGGTGGTTTGGAAGCATTGAAAGCACTGTCAGAAGCCTTGGTTAAGGAACCATTCTGGGGTGTCCGTACTGAAGTGGCAAAACAAATTGCGGAAATTAAGTTAGACCAAACTTTTGATGCTCTTGTTGTTGGGTTGAAAGATAAAGATGCTCGCGTGCGCCGTGCTGTTGTAGATTCGTTAAGTGAAATTAAGATTTCTGACAGTTATAAGGCATTGAAGGATTTGCTGGAGAAAGGCGATCCCAGTTATTATGTGGAGTCGGCAACGGCTCGTGCTGTTGGTACGATTGCAACAGCATCAGAGTCTTTGAAAATCAAGGAAGACAAAGTTATCAAGTTGCTGAAATCTGTTTTGGAGGACAAAGCAGGTTGGAATGAAGTAGTTCGCAGTGGTGCGATCGCGGGTTTATCACAACTCAAAACATCAGTTGGTGCGCTAGACTTGATGATGGAGTACACAAAGCAAGGTGTCCCGCAACCGCTGCGTTTAGCTGCAATCCGATCTCTAGGAAAGATTTCTGTTGGTCAAACAACGACAAATTTAGAGCGGATTTTGGAGCGATTGACAGAGATATCGCGAGAAACATTCTTTTTGACAGAATTGGCAGTGGTGGCTGCTTTAGGACAAATGGAAACACCGAAAGCGATCGTACCACTACAAGCCATAGCGGAGCAAACACCAGATGGGCGAGTCCGTCGCTATGCTGAAGAAGAGATTTCTAGAGTTCAAAAGAGTGTTGGTTCCGATAATGCGTTGCGTCAGTTGCGTTCTGAAGTCGAGCAACTCAGGCAACAAAATCAAGAGTTGAGAAGTCGTTTAGAGAACTTGGAAGCAAAATCTAAGTAAGGCAATCTGCCTAGCTATATCCTTGTGTAGAGACGCGCCATGGCGCGTCTTTCTATATGTAATTTTAGCTTCAGTTTTACCCCACCCTAGCCCTCCCCTTTACAAGGGGAGGGAACTGGAAATCTAGTTTCCCCCCAATACATCGGGGGGATTAAGGGGGGTAAATAATTGGACATAATGAGTTTCTATAAATTTTAGAGAATTTCAGCAATTTTACGGTACTTAGCATATAAAATAAGTAGTATTTTGTACATAAATTTCAAAAATTATATTTTAATAAAAACTTAAAATTTTCCTTAAGAAAACATAAGAAGCAAATACCAATTTTTGTTAATTTTTTAACCGAATTCATAATTTATACTTCATAATTCATAATTTATACTTTATAATTTGTCATGCAATTTAACGAAGTTATTTTATCAGAACCAGTTAATTTAACGAACTGCGATCGCGAACCAATCCATATTCCCGGTCAGATACAGCCACACGGGGTACTTTTGGCTCTTGAGGAACCGCATTTGAAAATTTTGCAAGCAAGCCAAAATACAAATGTATTTTTTGATATTTCTGCTGAATCTTTAATTGGTCAAAACTTAAATTCCATATTCCCTGAAGAACAGGTGAATTTTATGGCTGAATATTTGGCAGAGGATAACTTAGCAGCCGTTCACTTGTTCAACCTTAAAATTGATAACAACACTCAAGATTCGGTAGTTTTTTTAGGTTCGCTTCATCGTTCTGAAGAGATTTTAATTCTTGAATTAGAACTTTATTCATCAACAGAAAAAGCTTCGTCTTTAGGTTACTACCATATTTTACAAGGTGCAGTTTCTCACATTCGGAGTGCGGCGGATTTTTCAGAATTGTCTCAAAGACTAGCGCGAGAAATAAGAAGGATAACTCAGTTTGACCGAGTTATGCTCTACAAATTTGAGTCAGATTATAGTGGTGTTGTGATTGCTGAAGATAAACCAAACGACCTAGAAAGTTATTTAGGGCTGCATTATCCAGCTTCAGATATTCCATCTCAAGCTAGAAAACTTTATTATGAAAATTGGTTGCGCGTTATTGTTGATGTTAACTATCAGCCTGCCAAATTATTTCCAGTTATCAATTCTCTGACAAATAAACCGCTTGACTTGAGTGGTTCGGTATTGAGAAGTGTATCGCCTATGCATGTAGAATATTTACATAACATGGGCGTTGTTGCTTCAATGTCTATCTCAATTATCAATGAAAATAAGCTTTGGGGTTTGATTGCTTGTCACCATTATTCTCCTAAATATGTTGATTATGAAATTCGCAAAGCTTGTGAATTCCTCGGACAATTTGCTTCTATTGAAATTCTGAATCATCAAGAAAAAATCTTGAGTTTTTACCGTCAAAAAGTGAAATCCGTTCAAGAACAACTCAGACAAGCTTTGGCAAGTGAGTCAAATTATTTGGGAAATGTCTTTCAACGTCAGGAGTCAAATTTATTAAAGTTATTTCAGGCTCAAGGGGCTGCTATCTTATTAGAAGATAAAATTACTTTACTCGGTCAAACCCCTTCTAAGGGAGAAACACAAAAACTTGTTAATTGGTTAATTAATTCTTATCGTCAAGAAGTTTTTCATACAAATTCTTTGATTGAAATCTATCCTAATGCTAGAAAATTTAATTATGGAATTAGCGGTGTTTTAATTATTTCTATTTTTCTCAATCAGAGGTCTTATCATATTATTTGGTTTAGACCAGAGCAAATTCAAACAGTTCATTGGGCGGGCTATCCTAATAAGCCTGTATCTTCTGAATTGGATGGGAGTTTGTATTTATCTCCACGTAAATCATTTGAACTGTGGAAAGAAACTGTTAGCGAAAAGTCTCTCCCTTGGCAACCTTTCGATCTTGAAGTGGCTCAAGAGATGAAGAATCTTCTTATGCTTGTAGCACTTGAATTTTCTCATGTCGCACTTCAGAAAGCAGCCGAACAAGCAGACATTGCTAATCAAGCTAAAAGTCAATTTCTGGCTAAGATGAGTCATGAGTTGCGAACTCCCCTCAATGCGATATTGGGTTTTACCCGACTCATCAATCGTAACAGCCAACTTTCAAAAGAAGACCGAGAAAATTTAGGCATTATCAGTCGTAGCGGTGAGTATTTGCTTTCATTAATTAATGATATTTTAGAAATGGCTAAGATTGAGGCAGGTCATCAAACTTTAAATGAAGTTTTTTTTGACTTAAATCGCCTCATTTACTCTTTGCAAGAGATGTTTTCTCTAAAGGCTTCTGATAAGGGTTTGAATTTAAAGATGGAGATAGGTTCAGAAGTTCCTCAGTATGTTTGTGGTGATGAAGGTAAGCTGAGACAAATACTTATTAATCTTATAGGAAATGCTATTAAATTTACTGCTGTAGGCAGTATTGTTTTAAAAGTCTCTTGTCAAACTTCTGCTTTCAGAGAAAAAAATAAATCGATTTTTGAATTTCAAGTAGAAGATACCGGACCTGGTATTGCGGCTGAAGAACTAGGCTTTATTTTTGAACCATTTGTACAGGCAAAAAATGGACGCAATTTTATGCAAGGTACGGGACTGGGGCTGCCTATTAGCCGTCAGTTTGCTAGACTTATGGGAGGTGATGTAACGGTTCGTAGTGTTTTAGGTCGGGGTGCAACTTTTGTTTGTTGCATTCAACTTACTTTACCTCAAGAGGTGGATGTTATTCCTTGCAAAAGTATTACGAAACAAGTGATAAGTTTGCAACCAGAACAACCCATCTTTCGGATTCTTGTTGTGGAGGATAATGTTGAAAATAGACAGCTTTTGGTGAAACTGCTGGAATCTGTTGGTTTTGAAGTTTACTCGGCGGAAAATGGATTGCAAGCCCTTGCTTTTTACCAAGAGTGGGAACCCGACTTGATTTGGATGGATATGCAAATGCCCGTGATGAATGGATATGAAGTCACTCAAAAAATTCGAGCAATGACTCAGCGAAGAAGTCCAATAGTTATTGCTTTGAGTGCAAGTGCTTTTGAGGAAGATAGACAACTTATGTTACAAAATGGTTGTAATGATTTTGTAACTAAACCTTTTGAAGAAAGTGTTATCTTTGAAAAAATGGCGGAATATTTGAATTTACGTTATGTTTATGCAGAAGAAAATCAACAGCTAGTTTCTTTGTCTGATAAACAACACAAACAACTGACGGCTTCGGATTTACAAGTTATGCCTCGTGATTGGATTGCTGAAGTCCATCACGCTGCACTCGTCATTGATGAAGCCAAACTTTTGGAATTATTTAGTCAAATTCCTAAAGAGCAATTTGAACTGGCTCTTGCTTTAAAAAATTTAGTTGATAATTTTCAAGTAGAAACAATTATTAAAATTACCAAATTAGGGACTGGGGATTAGGGATTGGGGAATAGGAAATTCCCAATCGCTAATCGCCAATCGCCAATCGCAAAAAATATGTCAAAATTGCAAGATTTTCAGAAAAATAATTATATTCTACTGGTGGATGACAATCCAGATAACTTACGCTTGTTATCTAAAATGTTAGAGGTAGAAGGATATAAAGTTAGAAAAACCATCAGTGGAAAAATGGCAATTCAATCTGCTCAAATAGAACCTCCTGACTTGGTTTTACTTGACATTAATATGCCAGAAATGGATGGTTATGAGGTTTGTCGAGTTCTGAAATCTCAAGAAAAAACGGCTCGCGTTCCTGTGATTTTTATCAGTGCTTTGAATGAAACAGGAGATAAAGTTAAAGCTTTTGAAAATGGTGGTGTGGACTACATTATTAAACCGTTTGAAGAAGCAGAAGTCTTAGCACGAATTACTAATCAACTGCTCATTCACAAGCAGCAACAACAACTTTTAGCACAAAATCATCAGTTAGAACAAGAAATTGCAGAACGCGAACAAATAGAAGCAGATTTGCAAAAAAGCGAGTCTTCTATGCGGGCGCTTTATGAGGTGGCGGCTGATGGAGACCTCTGCTTTGAACAGCGTATTCAACGGCTGTTGATAATGGGTTGTAAAGTATTTGAGATGGAGTTTGCGGTTTTGTCTCAAATAGATAGCGATCGCTATGAAATTATCGTAGCAAAATCCCCCGATAATTCTCTTTCTCCGGGAGATTCTTTTAACCCCAGGGAAACTTTTTGCTTTGAGACACTCACAAACGACGAACCTTTGAGCATTGAGCATACAAGTGCTTCTTCTTGGCAAAACCACCCGGCTTACAACGCTTTTGGGATGGAATGCTACATGGGAACTCGGATTCGAGTGGCGGGTCAAATTTATGGAAGTCTCTGTTTTTGTTCTCGAACTCCGCGAGACAAAGCGTTTAAATCGGCAGACAGAGAATTATTAAAGTTAATGGCACAGTGGGCTGGGGGAGAGATTGACCGCAAGCAATCGCAAGTCGCCCTGGAACTGGAATATCAGCGTGCTTTGCTGTTGAAACAAATGACGCAAGAAATTCGCCAAACTCTGGATGTCAAACAGATTTTTCAAATTGCGGCTGTTCAAATTGGGAATTACTTTGGTGTGAATCGCTGTTTGATTCACAACTACGTTGCACAACCCATTCAAATCCCCATGGTAGCAGAGTACCTAGAACCGGGCTATTCATCAATATTGCATCTTGACATTCCAGTCGTCAACAACCTTCACGCACAACAGATGTTGGCTCAAGATCGAGCTATTGCTTCTCCAGATGTTTTTGCTGACCCTTTGTTAACAGCTATTCAACCTCTTGCTGAGCAATTGGGTTTGAAATCAATGCTGGCAATTAGGACTTCAGATCGGGGACAACCCAATGGAGCTATCATATTGCATCAGTGCGATCGCATCCGTAAATGGACGGAGGATGAGATTGAGTTTTTGGAATCTGTTGCAGCTCAAGTGGGAATTGCTCTAGCACACGCTCAATTGTTAGAACAGGAAAGGAAGCAGAGCAAAGAACTCATTCAGAAAAATTTTGCCTTAGAACGAGCAAAAAGAGAAGCGGACGCTGCTAACCGAGCAAAAAGCGAGTTTTTAGCTATGATGAGCCATGAAATTCGTACCCCGATGAATGCAGTGATTGGAATGGCAGGGCTTTTGCTCGATATGGAACTGACAGCTCAACAACAAGATTTTGTGGAAACCATCCGCAACAGCAGCGATTCCCTCTTGGCTATTATTAACGATATTTTAGATTTTTCCAAGATAGAGTCTGGTCGATTGGACTTGGAAGCACACCCCTTTAACTTGCACAATTGTATTGAAGAAGCTTTAGACTTGCTCGTTCCTCAAGCACAAGCCAAAAAGCTAGACTTATGCTACCCGATCGATCCCCAAACACCAACGACGATTGTAGGGGATGCAACGCGATTCAAACAAATTTTAGTCAATTTACTTGGCAATGCGGTTAAATTCACTTCATCCGGAGAAGTGGTTGTTTCGGTGACAGCAACACAACTTAAGAACGGGGAATATAAAATTCAAGTGGCTGTGAGAGATACAGGCATTGGTATTTCTCAAGATAAGATGGAGCGATTGTTTAAGCCCTTTAGCCAGGTGGATGCTTCCATTAATCGTAGCTATGGTGGGACTGGATTGGGTTTAGCTATCAGCAAGCGTCTAAGCGAAATTATGGGCGGTACGATGTGGGTAGAAAGTACTGTTGGCGTTGGCTCGACTTTTTATTTTACCCTAGTAGCACCCTCAAAACCCGATGTAGAAACTCATAGTATTCAGGGTGTTCAATCCAGTCTTGTAGGAAAACGGCTTTTGGTGGTGGATGACAATGCTACCAATCGACAAATTCTTACCCTAGCTGCTTCCAATTGGGGAATGGAAGTTGCTTGTGCTGAGTCGGGTTTGCAAGCTTTGCAACTCCTGCAACGGGACAAATTCGATCTTGCAGTTTTAGATATGTTTATGCCACAGATGGATGGCATCAGTTTGGCATCCCAAATTAATTCTCTGTCAAACTGCCAA
Source organism: Scytonema hankhaensis NUACC26 (assembly GCF_045865695.1). NCBI lineage: Bacteria > Bacillati > Cyanobacteriota > Cyanophyceae > Nostocales > Scytonemataceae > Scytonema > Scytonema hankhaensis. The sequence continues at coordinate 104,993 of NZ_BAACAP010000239.1, read as the reverse complement.
GATATGCCCCTGATTTTGCTAAGCTCTGTATGCTTACCACCTAAAGACACAGTAGCTCAATCGGACTTTGCGGCTGTTTTAAGTAAACCCATCAAGCAATGGCATCTTTACAATACATTAGTGGGTATTTTAAACGGACAACAATTGAAGACTCGTCCCACTCAATCTTCAACGCCTAAATTCGATCCAAATTTAAGCGAAGAATTACCGCTACGTATTTTACTAGTAGAGGATGTTGCTTTAAATCAAAAAGTCGCTTTACAAATGCTTAAGCGGTTGGGTTACCGTGCTGATGTCGCGAACAATGGATTAGAGGCACTGTCAGCTTTGCGATCGCATCCTTATGATATCGTCTTTATGGACGTACAAATGCCGGAAATGGATGGGCTGCAAGCAACTCGCCAGATTTGCCAAGAATGTTCAACTTCTCAACGCCCTTGGATTATTGCTATGACTGCTCATGCGATGCAAGGTGATAAGGAAGAATGTTTAAATGCTGGGATGAATGATTATATAAGCAAACCGATTAGACCTGAAAGTTTAGCCCAAGCGTTTGAAAACTACAGACGCAAACACAATACCCCCGTCACTGAGGAAGAATCAACTCCAACAGAAATTCTCGCTCCCGCTATTGACGCTCGAGCATTTCAATCTTTAAAAGAGATGATAGGAGACGATAATCTGTTGGCAGAATTGCTGGAAAATTACTTACAAGATGCACGGGAAAGAGTACAAACCATAAGGGACGCGATCGCATCCCAAGATGCTGCTAGCTTGCATATTACAGCTCATTCCTTGCGATCGATAAGTGCTAGCGTTGGAGCCATACAGCTTGCGACACTCTGTCAACAACTTGAAGCTATAGGTAGAGATGGTACAACAAACGGAACTTCAACCCTCGGTTCTGAACTGAAAGCAGAGTACGAACGAGTCGAAGCTTCTTTGTCACTGGTCACTGACATAATAGAAAGCGGATAATTAAAATAAAAGATTTAAAAATGTTAAATATTTCTGACTATCAAATTACTCAGCAATTATACGAAAGCAACCATTCATTAATTTATCGTGGTTATCAAACAGCCGATAAGCGACCTGTTATTTTCAAAATACTGAAAGATACTTATCCCACCCCGGAATACGTAGCTTGGTTTAAGCGGGAATATGAAGTGACTCGTAACTTAAAATTACCTGGAGTGGTAGAAGCTTATCAACTTTTAGATGAGCCAAAAAATTTAAGCATCATTTTAGAAGATTTTGGTGGTGACTCCTTAGCCCGGTTACAAGTTGCAGGTCAACTTCAATTATCAGAGTTTCTACGGTTGGCGATCGCTATTGCTGAAATTTTGGGTACAATTCATGCAGCTAACATTATTCACAAAGATATTAACCCCAGCAATATTGTCTTAAATCCTATTACTAAACAAGTCAAAATTATTGACTTTGGTATTTCAACTGTACTTTCACGGGAAAACGAAACATTTCGCAATCCCAATATCCTAGAAGGTACACTTGCTTATATGTCTCCCGAACAAACAGGACGGATGAATCGCTCAATAGATTACCGTACCGATTTTTATAGTTTGGGAGTTACTTTGTATGAACTCCTGACGGGACAATTGCCCTTTCTTGGAAGTGATGCTCTTGAATTGGTACACAGTCACATTGCTAAACAAGCTGTACCACCGCACGAATTGGTAAGGAAGTGTACTTCTACGTACATACCCCCAATTATCTCAGAGATTGTCATGAAGTTAATGGCAAAAAATCCGGAGAAGCGCTATCAATCTGCTTACGGGTTGAAGGTAGATTTAGAGCAATGTCTGCATCAGTTACAAACAACAGGCGAAATAGTTTCTTTTCCTTTAGGCGAGCAAGATATTTCAGATAAATTTCAAATTCCACAAAAATTATATGGTAGGGAAAAAGAGGTAGCCAAATTACTCGCTGCATTTGAAAGAATTACAGGGAATCTCGGACAAGTAAGAGAAGTAGCAGATTCAAATTCTGTACGGGAAAACTCGGTTCCTGTTCTATTACCTCCAACTCCTCAATCGCCCTTCGCGAACGCAGTCCCCTACGGAGGGAAACCCTCCTATGGCGCATTCGCGCCACGCTTCGCTATCAGGGCTGTCTCACCAATACCCAATCTCCAATCGCCAATCGAAATGGTAGTAATTGCGGGTTACTCTGGGGTGGGTAAATCAGCTTTAGTTCGAGAAATTTACAAACCCATCACCGCACGTCGAGGAAATTTTATTTCTGGGAAGTTTGACCAATACCAACGCAACATTCCTTATTCTGCTATCAGTCAAGCGTTTAATGAATTGTGCAATCAACTGCTCAGTGAAAGCACCAATGTCTTAAATGAGTGGAAAGAGAAAATTTTAGCTGCAGTTGGTGATAATGGACAAATACTGATTGATGTCATTCCTCATTTGGAATTTATTCTTGGTTCACAACCTCCTGTTGCTCGAGTCGGTGTAGTTGAAGCCCAAAATCGGTTTAACTTAGTTTGTCAAAACTTTATAAGAGCGATTAGCCAGTCGGAACATCCGCTTGTTTTATTTATAGATGATTTGCAATGGGCAGATGGGGCATCATTAAGCTTGCTAAAAGTTATTATGAGCGATTCGACTCTAGAACACATTCTCATTCTTGGTGCTTATCGAGATAATGAAGTTGATGCAACTCATCCATTAATGATGACTTTAGAGGAAATTGAAAAAGAAGGACTCATTTCGCTGATTAATTTAAATAATCTAACTGAGTTAGATATCAACGCTTTAATTGCTGAAGCTTTAGCTTGCTCTCAATCATCTTGTCAAGGATTAGCCGAATTAGTTTATCAAAAAACACAAGGAAATGCTTTTTTTACAATTGAATTTCTCAAGTCTCTTTATGTTGAAAATTTATTAAACTTTAACAAGGAATTACGACAATGGAAATGGAATATTCGGGAAATTAAAGCCAAAAATATTACAGGAAATGTAGTAGAATTAATGTTAAAAAAAATTAGTAAGTTACCAGAAAATTCTCAGACTATTTTAAAACTAGCAGCTTGTATTGGGTATAAGTTTGACTTAGTAACATTGGCAACAATATCTCAACAACAAATAAGTCAAGTTTTTACTGATATTTTTCCTGCCTTACAAGAAGGTTTGGTGTTTTCCTTAAATAAAAATTATAAATTAATAGGAATTGGAGATGATAATTTTGTTAGTCAAGTTAAGTTACAGTTTTTACACGATCGAGTTCAACAAGCAGCTTATTTTTTAATTGAAGAAACACGAAAGCAATCAACTCATTTACAAATTGGTCATTTGCTACTTGCTAATTCTACTCAAGAGAATTTAGAAGAAAGTCTTTTTGATATTGTTGACCAATTTAATCAAGCGATTGATATCATTGATTTACCAACAGAAAAAATTAAGATAGCTGAATTAAATTTAATAGCTGGGAAATTATCTATAGCCGCTATAGCTTATGAACCTGCATTTCAATATTTTAAAAATGGAATTAAGCTTTTAAATGTAGATAGTTGGGATAGACAGTACGAACTCACTTTAAATCTTTACTCAAAAGCGGTGACAACTGCTTATTTAGTTGGTGAATTTGAGCAGATGGATGGATTGGTACTAGCAGTACTAACTCATGCCAAAACTGAATATGAAAAAGTGCAGGTGTATGAGGTTAAAATTCAGGCTTTGATAGCTCAAGGCAATCTGAAAGCTGTCATTTCTCTAGGTTTCCAAATTCTACAGTTATTAGGAGTTACTATCCCAGTAGAACCAAGCTCTTTAGACATTCAAAAAGCACTTTTAGAAAACAATTTACTTTTAGTAGATAGGGATGTTGAAAAATTAGTTCATCTACCCGAAATTACTCAACCAGAAAAGTTAGCTATCTTAACTATTCTAGAAAGTATATCCCCGACTGCATATATAATTGCTCCAGAAATTTCCTTTCTCATTACTTTATTAAAAGTTAATTTATCTATCCAATATGGTAATAGCTTTTTGGCTCCATCGATTTATGCTTCTTATACTTCGGTTTTATGTGGTGTACTTCAACAAATCGATTTAGGTTATAAATTTGGAAAATTGTCTTTAAATTTAGCAGACAAATTCTGTGACAGAAAAGCGAAAGCTAAGTGTTTACTTGTGTTTGCTGCTCATACGAGCCATTGGAAAGAGCATCTTAAAGAGTCGCTAATAAATTTGTCTGAAGCATTTAAAGTATCGTTAGAAAGTGGAGATTTTGAATTTGCATCATATAGTGCTTCTGGCTGGTGTCAGCGTGCATATTTTCTTGGTCAAGATTTGGTGGAATTAGAAAAACAGATTGCAAACTATCATCATACAATTAGTAAAATTAAGCAAACAATACTTTGTAAATGGTTAGCCATTTTCTGGCAAGTAGTTCTTAATTTACTAAATTTTTCAGAAAATCCTACACAACTTGCTGGTCATGCTTTTGATGAGAAAGAAGTACTACCAATCGTAATAGCAGCAAAAGACAACATAGGTTTACAAATGTTGTATTTAAATAAACTTATTCTCTGTTATTTATTTGAAGATTTTCATCAAGCATTAATAAATGCGAATATGGCAAAACAATATTTACAAAGCGTATTGTCAATGATAGTAGCACCTGCATTTTATTTTTATGATTCTTTAGCTCATTTAGCAGTTTTTTCCGAACGTTCAGATATAGAAAAGCTAGCTTTCATCGAACAAGTCAATAGCAATCAAGAAAAAATGCAAAAATGGGCAATATCTGCTCCTATGAATTTTCAGCATAAGTATGATTTAGTAGAGGCAGAGAAAGCACGGGTTTTGAGTCAAATAGTAGAAGCAATGGATAGTTATGAAAAAGCCATTAAAGGTGCGAGAAATCACGGCTATCTTCAAGAAGAAGCATTAGCTTATGAACTAGCGGCTAAGTTTTACTTAGACCGAGGAATGGAAGAAATTGCTCAAACTTATATCAATAAAGCTTATTATGGTTACGTTCGATGGCAGGCTTTGGCAAAAGTCAAGCATTTAGCAGCAAAATATCCTCAATTTTTTACTACAAACTCAACAAAATCTAAAAATACTACTTTAACTATTTCTACTTCTACCACTCATACAAGTAAATCAAAAAATCTCGATCTAACTAGCATTCTCAAAGCTTCACAAACTCTGACGGGTGAAATGGTGCTAGATGTTTTGTTAGCAAAAATCATGAAATTAGTGTTAGAAAATGCTGGTGCAGAAAAGGGATATTTGATTTTAAATGGGAAATCTCAATGGACTATTGAAGCAGTAGGAAATATTAAGTTAGATGAAGTTGCAGTTTTACAATCTATTCCTATTGAATCGTTCAGTCATAATAGTGTAACTTCGTTGATTTCCGGTGCGATCGCAAATTATGTCATCCGTACTCAAGACAGTGTAGTTTTGCATGACGCCGCTCATCAAGGAAATTTTACTCAAGATCTTTACATAGTTCAACAACAACCAAAATCTGTACTATGTACGCCTCTCTTGAATCAAGGGCAATTGATTGGTATCTTATATCTGGAAAATAATCTGACAACTGGTGCTTTTACTCCTGACAGATTGGAAGTTTTAAATTCATTGGCATCCCAGGGAGCGATTTCTATCAAAAATGCTCAACTTTATGCTAGTGTACGCCAAAACGAGCAGAATTTAACACAATTAATTGCCGAACAGACAGAAGCATTACGCCGGAGCGAACAACAGTTTAAAAATGCTTTTGACACGACAGCCGTTGGAATGTGTATTGCTTCTTTAGAAGGACGGTTTGTGGAAGTAAACTCTTCATTATGTGAGATGTTTGGCTATCCAAAAGCAGAGTTATTGTCTCTCACCTTTCAAGAAATTACTTATACAGATGATTTGGAAGTCGATCTGAATTACTTACGAGAACTCTTGGCTGGTAAAATTTCTTACTACCATTTAGAAAAGCGTTATATACAAAAGAACGGGCAAATTGTTTGGGGTTTGCTCAGCGTTTCCCTAGTGCGGGATTCGCAAGAAGTACCTCTTTACTTTATTTCACAAATTCAGAATATCAACGATCGCAAGGAAGCAGAAACCGCACTACTACAAGCAGTTCGTGTAGCAGATGCAGCTAGCCAAGCAAAGAGTGCATTTTTGGCAAACATGAGTCACGAACTGAGAACTCCCCTCAATGCTATTCTTGGCTATAGCCAAATCATGAACCGCGATAATTCTCTATCTGTAGAACACAAGCAATTTTTAGCAATTATCAATCGTGCGGGAGAACATCTCCTACAGTTGATTAACGATGTTCTGGATATGTCTAAAATCGAAGCGGGTAAAATGTCCTTCAATCCTAGCTGCTTCGATCTGCATCTACTCCTGAATAATTTAGAAGAAATGTTACAATTGCAAGCTAAATACAAGGGTTTGCAATTATCCTTTGAACGAGCATCGAACATCCCTCAGTACATACAAACGGACGAAAAGAAATTACGCCAAGTTTTGATTAATTTACTTGGGAACGCACTCAAATTCACTCACCAGGGTCATGTGATGCTACATATCAGTTTTGAAAAAACACTCCCCAATCGCCATTACCCCTTCCCAGAGGAGATCCCTAGTTCCCTAATCGCCAATCGCCAATCGCCAATCCCCAACCCCCAATTCCTAACCTTCGAGGTAGAAGACACCGGATCTGGTATTGCCACAAACGAACTCGATACTTTATTCGATGCCTTTGCACAGACTCAATCGGGACGAAAAGTTAACCAAGGAACGGGTTTGGGATTGGCAATTAGTCGTCAATTTGTCCAGTTGATGGGAGGAGACGTTACTGTTAATAGCGTTCTCAATCGCGGTACTATCTTTAAGTTCGATATTCCAGTAACACTTGCTGAAGCAACAGACGTTCAAAGCGAACAACCCATCCACAGAGGGCGAGTCCTCGCTTTAGCACCAGACCAGCCACAATACCGTATTTTGATAGTTGAGGATCGATGGACAAATCGTCAACTGCTCCTTCAACTGCTAGAACCTCTGGGGTTTAAGGTGCGAGAAGCTGAAAATGGTCGAGAAGGGGTTGCTATATGGGAAAGTTGGGAACCGCATCTGATTTGGATGGATATGCGAATGCCAGTGATGGATGGTTATCAAGCTACCAAACAGATTAAAGCACAGCCAAAGGGTCAATCTACTACCATTATTGCTCTGACGGCTAGCGCATTTGAGGAAGAACGAATGGCGATTTTAGCTGCAGGTTGTGATGACCTCGTTCACAAACCCTTTCAAGAAGAGACAATTTTGGAAAAAATCGCTCAACATATAGGTGTGAGTTATATTTATGACGAAAGCAATCTGTCTTCTACAGCTAGCGATCGCCAAGAGGAAGAGGGTAAAATCTACGTGCTAAAGGCAGAAAGTTTAAACGTTATGCCTGCGGAATGGATAGTACAGTTACATCAAGCTGCTATTCGACTCGATGATAAGCAAATTATCGATCTAATTCAGCAAATTCCTCAGTCAAATGCTTTGCTTGCTAGATCGCTGACTCAAAAAGTGGACAACTTTGATTTCGACCAAATTATGAATTTAACTCAACAAGCTAGTCTTTATGAACGGCATATCAGTTGATGAACTCAAAGCTAACATCTTAGTCGTAGATGATGAATCTATTAATCTGCGTCTTTTATCTATGACTTTGGCTCAAAAAGGCTACGAAGTTAGATGTGCTAAAAATGGGGAATTAGCTTTATTAGCAGCACAAACAAACCCACCCGATTTAATTTTACTCGATATCACAATGCCAGAAATGGATGGGTATGAGGTTTGCCAACAACTAAAAGCAGATAGCACAACTTGTGACATTCCAGTCATTTTTTTAAGCGCTCTAAATCAGACCTTAAATAAAGTAAAAGCATTTAATGTAGGTGGAGTGGACTACATCACTAAACCATTTCAGGTAGAAGAAGTTTTAGTTCGCGTTAAAAACCAACTGTCTATCCAATTGTTACACAAGAAACTACTCGAGCAAAACGCTTTATTACAAAAAGAAAACTACGAACGCCAACAAGAAATTACTGAGAGATTAGAAGCAGAACGCAAACTCGAGCAACTCGCAGCAGAACTAAAGCGGTCAAATCAAGAATTAGAAACTTTTGCTTATGTAGCTGCTCACGATTTACAAGAACCATTACGGGCAGTGACGGGTTACACTCAACTTTTAGTGGATGAATATAAAGACCGTTTAGATGAGTCAGCCCTAGAATACATGGATTTGATTGTGGATGGGGCATCCCGAATGCAACAGTTGATTCAAGACTTGCTTGCTTATTCTCGCGTGAGTTCTCGCGGTCAAGAATTTAGACCCATAGATGTTAATGACTTACTGCGTCAAGCACTGCAAAATTTACAGGTTGCGATCGCCCAGAGCAATGCTAACATTTCCCACGATACTTTACCCACAATTTCCGGAGATAAGACTCAGTTAGTCCAGTTATTTCAAAATCTTATTGGTAACGCTATTAAATTTCGTCGAGAAGAACCACCGCAAATTTATATTGCTGCTGAGTTAAAAGATGATAACTGGTTGTTTTCAGTGAGAGATAATGGCATTGGCATGAAGCCACAATATCTCGACCGGATTTTTGAAATTTTCAAACGCCTTCATACCCGCACAGAGTTTCCCGGTACTGGAATTGGTTTGGCTATTTGTAAGAAGATTGTAGAACGTCACAAAGGGCGCATTTGGGCTGAATCACAATTAGGACGAGGAACTACATTTTACTTTACTGTTCCTGAATATATGTCATAAAAAAGGCTGAGGACAGCTATGCTGAAGGTTGCCATACAATGTGCGATCGCTTTGCCAATAACCCTGCCAATCGTTCTGATACTGACTCATGGTTGGTTCAACCACTCCAACCATTGTACTAATGTAGATGCTGTCACATCTGGAACGACCGCGTAATTGTCTCCAAATTCATGATACAGATATGCCTGTTGATTGGCATCACCGGGGCAAACTAACCTAACCTCTCGTTCGCTTGATTGTTTGCGCCATGTTAGTCTAATCCCTCCATCCTCATCTGTTGAAGCTGATGCTCTTGGAAAGCGATCGCTCATTGCTTCATAAGCATCCAAAACTAATCGCATCCCTAAGTTAAAAGCGTGTTGGCTTGGTTGTAAAACCCCATACTCATCAGTCTCATCCTCTTCTAAAAGAGCAACGAGTCGCTTCAATGTTATCGTAATATCAAGAAAGAAGGGTTTCGCCGACTGAGCAACGCTCATAAAACTTAATTAACATTTTGATATTGGTACTAGCCTAACACAATGGGAGTAGATAGCCATGCAGCCACTTGGTCCTCCTCTTGAGCCACACCCCCAACTAGAAGTTGGGGGATTCTGGCTAGGAATTAGAATTAACTTTTCGCCCGGATTGCAAGCAATCAGCTATCTGGTCAATTTGTCCTAGCTTATTGGAGAACCGCTCTGGGGCAATCAACCCACTTTCGGACGAGCCTACTTGTTCGCGATTTTTGGACTGCTGCCAAGCCTCCAACAGGAGCGGCTCCGCCCCACGATACCCGTTACGGGCATCTTGCACTGACAGCGTATCATCCTGATTAACATATCTACTCAAGTACGCACTCATGAGATCGCGATGCATTTTAATACCCGTTGCATCATGATGAACTCGTTCGGACAGAGATTTTTTAACACGACTACCATCTAAATGAGTTTGAGATAACGCTGTATATGAAGTAGAAAATTTATGAACACTTCCACCAGCTTTTTCAGCTTTGCGAATGAGTTCTGATTGTACAAATCCTGGAGACTTGGCAGCTATGGCTTTACCATAACGTTTCTGCCAACCTTTTGTACTGACATTTTCAGTCTTAATATCTTTACCATGCCGTAAGATTTCATTAACTACCTTGCGGTTTTGGCTTTTGGCATATGCAGCCTTTTTTCGTTGTAATTCCCGTTTCTTTTGAGCGGCTTTTTTATAATTTTTAGAGCGTTGCCACTCCTGCTTCCCCTTTTTGACCTTACCTTTTTTCTTAACAGTACGATGACCTTTCTTGATTTCAAAATCTAGTTCGTAGTTGTCTGGATTTAATACCCTTTGGGAACGCTGCATCTTTTTTTGCAGTACAGTAATCTCTTTCTCGTAAGTCGGTACTTTTTCCGCAAATGGCAATAAACCTGCTTTCTCATCTCCAATAAAGGCAATATTATAAATGTTTAAATCCAGACCAATCAAACCATTACTAATATAATTCTTTTCTTTTTGGTAGGGTAAACCTTCATTAATAAGCTGTGCGTACCAACGACGCTTACCGTTTAATTCCCTCCATACTATGCGAACGTACTTAACGGGAGATTGTAGCCCGTGCATAATTACAGGATTGTTCTCATCAATAATGGAACGTAATTTGAGACTTCCCCAAACTAATTCATTATTTTTCCAACGTAGTCCTTGTTTATTGGTTTTCCCAACGACCGAATGAAAACGACTTGATACCTTGAAACGAACTTTCTTTGCACGTCCAAATATAACTCGTTCTGACGCTTTGAATGCTCGTTTAGCAATTGTTTGTTGAGTATTAGAATCAATCTTGTCAGCAATCCATTGAGATGAATTAGCGACAATTGTTGCATAAGCTTGAAGGTCGTAATCAGAATATCTGTAAGCAGAACGTGCTGCACTAAACGCTTCAGTTCTTTCTTTCTTATTCGATTTTGAAATTTTTTTAGCTGTTTTAAATGCCTCGGAATTACGTACTAACTCCATCCTGACCATCGCTTCATTCAGACAAGCATTGTACAGTTGTCTGGATGCTTCAAATTTAGACAACAACTCTTTTTCTTGAGCACTGTCTACTATTAATGGAATCTCTGTAATGAAAGATGGAGTCTTTTTCCGAGCCATTTACAATCACCCTCCGGGTTCGCCACTTGCTCTACTTGGGGAAACCCCAAGACCGCAGTGGACTCACCTCCTATTGTTTGCTGTTTCTTGCTATATACAATAACCTAGACGACAATTCTTGTCAATAGGTTCCGTTTATATACAAAAAAGATGAAAGTCTCCAGTAGAGAATATAGACACAACAATCATTCTGTTGGCTCTGCCACAGTTCACCTGGTTTGGATACCAAAAAGACGTAAGCGAGTATTAGTGGGTGATGTGAAATTACGACTTAGCCAAATACTTACCGAAGTTGCAAACGAAAAAAAATGGATAATTAAATGCCTAGAAATCGCTCCTGACCACGTTCACGTGCTTGTAGAATACGATCCAAGTACTCCAATTAATTCAATTGTCAAAGCTTTTAAAGGACGTTCTTCTCGTTATCTAAGGCTTGAGTTTCCACATTTACTTAAATTACCCACGTTATGGACTCACGCTTATTTTTATGACACTACGGGCAAAGTATCTTCAGCTATTATTGAAGCGTATATTAATGACCCGCACCATTACAAATGACGAATTAATTGTCAATGACACGGCAGATAAATCTGCTCGTGTCAGCATTCCGCCCCGACATGAATGACTTTGAAGTATCAATTCCTTTAATTCCTTGATACTCATACTTCGGGGCTACCTGCTTCCCGTGTTATTAAGGTGTACCTTGTCCCCAATCCCCAATTTGTGATAATTTTTTCCTATAACTTATTAATTTTTATTTCAAATAATTTATATAAAATATACTAATATAGCCTATTTCTCTGAGAAGCGATGTAAAAACAGTGACAAGCTATATGAAGATTTTGTGAAGATTTGAGATGGTCGCAAAATTTAATGGTAGAAAATACTAGATTATTTAAGACAGTCATCAAATTTTCTTGAATTTGCTTTAGTCGGCGATCGCGTCCCTAATTCAAGTAAAAAATTTCTTTACGTGTTACACGTAGAGAAATTTTGGAGCATCAGTGCAACGTATAGGAAGGCATGAAGGATTTTTACAAACCCATTATTGAGAATACTACTATCGGAGGAATGCAAAAACTCGTAAATTTATTTAATTTGTAGGAGGAAATCGTTAAAGTTTTTTAAAGTTTTTTAAAAAATAGAAAAACAATATAGCAATTGCGCTTAACCGTGCAAGGTGGATATCATGCGTAAGCCTGTTCTCACGATTTTTTACCAATTTAACCCTTGGAACACAACAATCGGTGGAATTCAGACACTTATCAAAACCTTTATTAAGTACGCTCCAGATGAGTTTGAAGTAAAACTCGTAGGAACAGGGGACTGTCCGGAAAAACCCGTTGGTGTATGGCAGCAAGCAGAGTTTGCTGGCAAAGACATTAGTTTTCTACCTTTATTTACATTACAAAATGACAATGTTAGAAACTTGATACCAACAACATTGAAATATACATTGGGTCTATTAGGAAAGCATTTTGATTCAGACTTTATGCACTTCCATAGGATAGAGCCAACACTAGCAAGTTTTTATTGGACTGGAGAAAAAACGCTTTTTATACACAATGATATTCAAACGCAAATACAAGCGAGTGGTGACAAAAAAGCCATTCTCTGGCGGCGATTTCCAGCAGCATATTTTGCCTTAGAAAGCTTATTAGTTCGTCAATTCGATCGCATCCTCTCTTGCAATACTGATGCAACTAGGTTGTACAAACAGCGGTATCCCAATCTGCAAGACCGCATTCAATATATAAAAAATTCTTTTGACAACGAAATTTTTTATCCCTTGACCGAAGGGCAAAGACAAGTTAAGAGGCAGGAACTAGCATCTCAACTAAGTTTGACTGAAGAGAAACGTTTTGTATTATTTGCTGGAAGGCTTCATCCTCAAAAAGATCCCATTTTGCTTGTCCGTGCAATTGCTGCATTAAACGATACTAGAGTTCACCTCTTGATAGCAGGGGATGGTGAGTTAGCAGGAGATATTCGTGCAGAACTTGTTAAATTGGGGCTATCCGATCGAGTTACAATGCTTGGAGCAGTGACTCAAGAGGAAATTGCAAGGCTGCATCGTATCTGCAATGTTTTTGTTTTAAGCAGTGAATACGAGGGTTTGCCTTTGGTTGTTTTGGAAGCGCTTGCTAGTGGGACACCAGTAGTGACCACTCAATGCGGTGAAACTCCAAACCTGCTAGGAGTTAAAAGTGGAATTGTCTGTTTGGAAAGGACTCCAACGTGTATAGCAGAGGCTATACGCAAGGTTCTCTTACATCCGGAGAACTACCCAACAGAAGCTTGCGTGCGGGCAGCACAACCCTATGCAGCCCGTACAGTTATTGGCGATGTTTACAGCGATATGTTAAGTCGTTGGGAGCAAAAAGCGAGTTGGGCTGTGGGGGTGTAAAATGTTACGTTTAACATTTGACTTGATTTGACCGCTATTGAACCATTTCAGATTACAGGTAAAGACGAAATTCTTATGAAAATTGCTGTAATTGGTGCCAAAGGTTTACCTCCTAAACAAGGAGGAATTGAACATTACTGTGCGGAACTCTATCCTCGAATAGTAAAACAAGGACATTCTGTCGATCTATTTGCCCGTTCTTCTTATACAGATTGTTCGTGGCTCGATCGCTATGATTATGAAGGCGTTCAAGTTATTTCCGTACCGGGTTTGAACTTGAGAGGTGTAGATGCTTTTGTCACTTCAGCTTTAGGAGCAGTAGCTGCAAGTGCTAAGAAATATGATATCATCCACTTCCACGCTCTGGGTCCGGCTTTGTTTACTTGTTTACCAAAAGTTGCTAACTCGGCAAAAGTTGTTGTGACTTGTCAGGGTTTAGACTGGCAACGTGCCAAGTGGGGTGGCTTTTCAACTCGCGTCATTCAAACAGGTGAAAAGGCAGCAGTACGTTTTGCTCACGAATTAGTTGTTGTCTCGGATGCGCTGCAAAAGTATTTCTTACAAACCTATGGCAGGAATACAGTTTATATCCCCAACGCCCCAGCTAGCTATGGCGAGTCCGATCCAAATTTTGGCTATGGTCGTCAGTTAGGGCTTGAGAAAGGACGCTACATCGTATTTCTGGGTCGGCTTGTACCGGAAAAGCGTCCCGATTTACTCGTTGATGCCTTTAATGCTTTGAAACCTTTGGGATGGAAGCTTGTCTTGGCTGGAGGAGTCAGCGATACAAAATCTTTCACCTCAGAGTTATTAGAAAAGATCGCTCACAATCGAAATATTGTCTTTGCAGGCGAACTTCGAGGATCTCGTCTTTGGGAAATTGTTAGGGGTGCGGGATTATTTGCTCTTCCTTCCGATTTAGAAGGATTACCTCTAGCCATGTTGGAGGCTATGCGAGAAGGAATACCAGTTTTGGCTAGCGATATTCCTCCTCACAAGCAACTCCTTAGTGGGAGTCGAGGAACGCTTTTTACTACTGGAAGTGTAGATTCTTGCATTCAATCTTTAGATTGGGCCATCGCTCATCCTCAAGAAATAGCGTCTATGGCAGTGTATGCAAAAAGGCACGTGCAACTGAATTATAGTTGGGAACGCATTACTAACGACAATTTGAACCTCTACAAAGCACTTCTAGAATCTCCTGAATCTTTGAGAGGATTGGATCGAAACCGGGCAGAGTTAGCGGAGGTTCTAAGTAAGAAGTAAATTCGATTGTCCTTTGTCATTAGTCATTTGTCCATTGTCAATGCCCAATCCCCAATTCCCATTGCCCCTTATCCCCAGAGGGGGCCCCGAGTTCCCCAATCCCCAATGTTATGGAAAAAACCGTTTCATCTCTCATAGGAGTTATAAAGAGGCGAAGTTTGCCTGCTGTGGCGGCATTTGTGGCGGCTATTGGTGGTGCGATCGCATACCTTACAATTACGCCAAGTCAGTATGAAGCTTCAGCCCGATTGATGCTCGATACAAAGCAGACAAGTATTTCAGAGTTGGGTCGTGACATTTCTCAAGTGTCTTCCAATACACCAGGAGGTCCAAGTCCGTTGGCAGACCAAGCAGAGTTAGTCAAGTCCCAACGGGTTTTAAACCGTACCTTACAAATCTTCAAAAGTTCTCACAAAAGTAAAACTCAGGTGACAACTGCAGACCTTCATAAAGGTTTGGGAGTGAGAATAGTCCCTGCGACTAACATTCTACAGTTGAGCTATAAAGGGAAAGACCCTGTACTTGCTGCTCAGTTGCTGAATGCTGTTTCTCAGGCAATGGAAGAAGAAAGTGCTAATACAATCCGCCAAGAAGCGGCTAACGTGCGGAAGTTTTTGGAAAAGGAAGTCCCAAAGGCGCGTCAGAACGTAGAGAATGCCGAACTACAGGAAAACAGATATAGGCAAAGTAGTGGTATTATTTCTTTTACCAAGCAAAGCGAGAGTTTGGTTGATAGTTTAGCAACTCTAGAAAATCAGGAGCGTACTTTGTCTGCTCAACTTCGAGAGTTACGCTCGCAAGATGCATCATTACGACAAATTACCAATACCACAGCCCTAAAAAGTGCTTATGCATCCGTTCGTGGGGGTCAAGACGAACAACTTAAAGAGTTACGGACTAAGTTGACAGAGTTGGAAACAAAACTGGCTGAGTCTCGTGCTAAGTATACAGAAGATCATCCAGATGTGCGCTCGTTACTTTATCAACGCAACAGCATTCGCAATTTGTACGTTCAGGGACTCAATCGCGTCTCTGAAAATCAACCAGTTTCTCCAAACAATGTAGCCGCAGATCAGGTAAGCCAGAACTTCTCCGCCCAACTGATTGCGAATGACGTTGAACGGGCGGCAGTGGAAAATAAATTAAAGAGCGTTCAATCTCAACGCGATAACCTTCAACTTCGCCTCGCACAACTTCCAATTAAACAGCAACGGTTAACGCCACTCACCCGCCAACGAGAAGAAGCGGTGGAGACTTTAAAATTATTACAAAGCAAATACGAAGAAGCACGAATTGCGGAAGCACAACAAGTGGGGAATCTCCGCATTATCGAACAAGCACAACCTCCAACTGAAGCCACATCACCCAAACGCTCAGTTGTGTTAGTCTTAGCGACTGCTCTAGGAACTTTACTTGCCACCTCCATCGTACTGCTTCTAGAGATGATGGACAATACCTTACGCGATGCATCGGAAGCGGAAGAGTTGCTCAAACTATCCTTGCTAGGAGTTTTACCACGGTTACCTTCTAAGACCCTCGTTCTTGCACCATCTCGCCGATTCTTAGATAATGTGAGTTTAGTTGAGCCATACCGCATGCTCTTTAAAACTCTGGAGTTTCGTAGCGACCAAATGCGGATGATTGTTGTTAGCAGTTCCATTGCTGGAGAAGGTAAATCTATCGTCGCTTCACACCTGGGGGCTATAGCGGGTATGTTGTCTTGGCGAACATTGGTGATTGATGCAGATTTACGAAGACCGGAACAGCACACTTTATTTAATCTATCTGGTAAGCCAGGAGTAACGGACGTGCTTGAAGGAGATATCTCTCTAACAGATGCAGTGCAATCAACGGATATTGAGAATTTGGATGTCCTGACTTGTGGAGAATTGTACGGTCGTCCCTCACAGTTATTAGAGTCTGTTGACATGAAGTCTTTAGTGACAGAAGCATCTGAAAACTACGATTTAGTTATTATAGACACTCCACCCCTCAGTGCTTGCGCTGATGCTGCCACTTTAGCTAAGCAAAGTGATGGCATTATGTTAGTGACTCGTCCCGGCTTTACCCTCAAGGAAACTCTTTCCAGAAGTGTATCAGAATTAACACGAAATCGCATACCTATATTAGGAGTTGTAGTCAATGGAATGACAAGTCAAACAGAAAAGTACTACCAGTATTCAGTAAACGGTTACCTACCGCGAAGGCAATTGACAAGTTCGAGGTCTAAGTAATAATGTGGTCGCATCAAAGCTCAAATCGTTCTGCTCGTTTGAGTATCATCATTGGGTTAGCAGGTATAGGGGTTGGTGTAGCAACGGGATTTCTTATTGGCATCAAGCCCCTTTACCCGATATTGGCTTTGTGTGCAATACCAATTCTTTTCTACTTTTTTACTCAGTTCGAGCAGGCGGTCATAGGTTTATTAATCCTACGGAGTTCTCTAGATGCTTTCTCGGCTCTCCAATTACCGGCAGTTTTTGCGATCGCACTAGACGCTCTCACCATACTTTATGTAACCGTAAGATTGCTCGTAGGTCAACCAGTCAAGGTCGATAAATTTTGGTGGTTCTTTATCGGTTGGTTAATCATACAGAGCCTGTGGGTCATACTTTTACCGTTGGGAGGATTGGGGCTAGGTACGCCATTTTTATCAGAGGCTATTCGGGAGTGGGTGCGCTTATTAACTTGGGCATTAGTCTACTTACTAGTCATGCAGCTTAAGGATAAAATCTCTCCACAGAAGTTTGTCTCTGGGCTTTTTTTGTCTTTAATTATACCGATAACAGTAGCATTAATGCAGTTGTTCGTGCCGTCGCTACTACCTCCTATGCTTTCAATTGGTGGTGGAGACGGTTTTGGTGCATTGGCTGAAGGGGCAAGAATCAGAGGGACTTTTGGTATGGCAAATACCTTTGTCACCTTCTTATTATTATTCATTGGTCTAACGTGGTGGAAACTGAAATGGGTACAACATCGGTGGCGGTGGCTGGTATTGCTTGGCGTACTAACTTTCTTGTTTGTCAGTACCAAGTCTCTCTTTAGCTTGATGATGCTTGCCGTCTTCGTCTTGGTTTTAATTGCCCCCAGATTGAGCTTGTTGAATTTAATTGGTGGAATATTGTTATTTGGTATTGTCATTGCCTTATTTGCCAGTTCAGAGTTTGGGCAACAACGCCTCGCCTCAATTGCCAATACACCCTTGCTGAATCCCGACATTGACATATCGCGAGCAATTCTCTTGTCAGAAGGAGACCACAATAGCTTTAATTGGAGGCTTTCTCAATGGAATTTACTACTCAATCGATGGCAAGAGTATCCTTTTTTAGGTTATGGCTTGGGTTTGAGCATTCAAGTCGCAGGTAATGGATTCTTACCTCACAATGACTACATTAGAGCATTGATTGAGGGAGGAATTATCGGTTTTGTAACTTATATTGGCTTTTTCATAGCTCAGGCGATACGTCTCATTCAATTAATGTATCAGATACCCAGGAACAATCGGCAATATGAATTGTGTTTTATCATGTTAGCTATTTTGGTATCTCTTCCTATAGGGATGATTACAGAAAATATCTGGAGTCACACAACCTTTTTCTTTTACTGGTGGGCTTTGTTTGCAGTTTTAGGTTGGAATTGGAGCGAAAAATATGAATAAATTTATGAATTACATACTACAAGACTGGAAGATCAATCAAGACACGAGTTTGAAATCCCGTCTCATATTATTAATGTTTCGGATAGGACAAAAGCTTGGCGATTTACCAACTCCTTTTTCTTTGATATCCAAGTTTTATTATGGTTTATATCTATTCGTCGTCGATTGGATATTGGGCGTAGAATTGCCATGGGATACCCGCGTTGGAAACAGAATAAAACTGCATCATGCGCGTGGATTAGTTATCAATCGCGACACTATCATTGGGAACAATTGCATTCTCAGACATTCAACAACAATAGGGAACAAAAAACTCCACGATGGCTCGATCGGTGGTTCGCCAAAAATAGGAAATAATGTAGAGATTGGTGCTAATGTTGTCATTCTTGGTGAAATTACAATTGGCGATAATGCAGTTATTGGAGCCGGTTCTGTTGTTGTTAAAGATGTTCCTAGAGGGGCTGTTGTTGCAGGTAATCCTGCAAAAATTATTCGGATGACAAAGAAATCTGTGTTAGTTGTTAGTGGATAGTTGTTAGTTGTTAGTTGTTAGTTGTTAGTTATTAGTTGTTAGTGGATAGTTGTTAATTGCCAATCCCCAATCCCCAATGCCCAAACTTACCGTTGTCATTCCAGCATACAATTCAATGAAATATCTCCCAGAAACTCTGGAGAGTGTTTTGCAGCAAACTTTTACCGACTTTGAAGTATTAATTATTGATGATGGAAGTACTGACAATATCATTCAGTGGACTTCTGAAATAGCAGATCCGCGAGTGAAACTGATTTCTCAAAAGAACCAAGGTGTATCTGTAGCACGTAATACGGGTATTGCCCATGCTAGAGGCGAGTATATAGCATTTTTAGATGCTGACGATTTATGGCAGGAAACTAAGCTAGAAAAACAAGTCCGTTGTTTGGATGAAAATCCAAAAGTGGGTTTGGTACATACGAGTATGGCTTTAGTAGATTGTCATGGCAAATCGACAGGGAGAATCATGACTTCTTTTGTAGAAGGAGAAGTTTGGAAAGAACTTGTTGAGTCGAATAAAATAGCTTGCTCTTCAGTGATGGTTCGGCGCTGTTGTTTGGACAAAGTAGGGGGATTTGAACCAAATTTACATTTTGCAGAAGATTGGGATTTGTGGATTCGTATCTCCGCTCATTACCCCTTCGCTGTTATCAAAGAACCACTTTATTACTATCGACAGATTCCTAATAGTTTATCTAAAAATTTAGCGTTGCTCGAAGAATCTTTTCGTTTTGTAATTGAGAAAACATTTCGAGATGTACCTCAAGAGTTATTGTACTTAAAAAACCGCAGTTACGGTTATGCTTACCTCTGTTTGGGTTGGAAAGCTTTGCAAAGTTACGATAAAGATTACAAAAGAGCGATTCAATTTAGTCGCTCATCTCTTGTATACTATCCTCAGCTACGCTATTCTCGCGAATACATCCGCTTGAGTTTAGCGACAAGAGCATTACAGTTGTTTGGTAATAATGGCTATAACAATTTACTGGAAATCGTTTATGCTTTGCGTCGTCAAATTTTAAAGTTGACTGCTATTCGTAGTTTCAAAATTACTGATAAATTCACTAGTTCTGTATAAGAGGATGTTTGTCAAGTCTATCTTTGGATTGAGATTGCCCCCAGCCTCCCAGAAAAAGGCTAAGGTGTACACACAAGTCGAATTTACCCCCCTTAATCCCCCGATCCAGAAAGCTTTAAAAGAAGACTGCATAAAACCTGTGTACACACAAGTCGAATTTACCCCCCTTAATCCCCCCTTATAAAGGGGGGAAACTGAAAATCAAGTTCCCTCCCCTTTCCAAGGGGAGGGTTAGGGTGGGGTAAAACTGACGCTAAAACCTCGAACTATAAGCTATTACAGACTTGTGTGTACAACGTAGCTTAAAAAGGGGGAAATATTCTCAAAGTGTCCCTATTCCCAACTTCCAATTCCTGACTCGCTAAAACAATGTTAGACTATAAAACCTTAAAAAAACAGGATATAATTCAAGAACCACCACTAGATGCAAAGAATCAAACAGAACCTGCGATCGCATTCTTGCATTGTATGGATCTGATTGATGATTTTTTAGATCATATTGATATTTCTTTTGAAACTTATTGTAATGAGTTTGTAGCAAACTGGATGTATGGCTACACTTTAGCATTGCAAACAGTTGGAGTCAGGACAGTACTTTTCTGCATTTCCGCTCGTTTTACTGAGGTTTCGCGTTTTACCCACGTGCCGACTGGTGCAACAATTTGCGTATTACCCGCATCGAAAAGCTATCTTGCTTACCGTGCAGTGAGACGGAAAGCACTTAGCTTTTACGGTGCAAGAGAAGGACAAGCTTTTAAAGATATCCAAGACTCGAATGTCACTCGTCGATCCTTGCTGACAAGGTTTAAAAATCTAGCCCAGAGTTTAGGAACTTACCTTTCTACACCCTTAGATTTGCTAGCGCGAGAAATAAAGCGTGAGGGTTGTCAGGCTATCTTGTGTCAGGAGTATGAATACGCCCGCTTTGATACTTGCGTGCTTTTAGGACAGTTGATGAAGTTACCTGTCTTCGCGACTTTCCAAGGAGGGACTGAAACGCACAGCTTACTGGAATATCCCTTTCGCCAATTTGCTTTTCGGAACTGCACGGGTTTAATCATCGCTCCGCAAACCGAGATTCAGCGAGTCCGCAAGCGTTATAATACACCAGATGCAAAAATAGCTCGCATTTTTAACCCAATAGACTTGGCAAAATGGAGTCCTATAGATCGAAGTGAAGCACGGGCTGCACTTGATATCCCCCTTGATGCAAAAGTAGTGGTTTATCACGGGCGTATAGATCTCCATCGTAAAGGGTTAGATATCTTACTCAAGGCTTGGTATCAAATTTGTCACGCTCGCCCTAAAACAGATTTACGCTTACTATTGGTAGGAACGGGTCCCGATACTGAAACTCTACGTCAACAGATTGCAGCAATGCAACTCCGGGGAGTGATGTGGAGAAATGAATTTGTCAATCATAGTGTCGTCAAACCCTACCTCTTTGCTGCTGATGTTTATACCCTTCCCTCTCGACATGAAGGTTTTCCAATAGCACCAATTGAAGCAATGGCTTGTGGTTTGCCTGTCGTAGCAGCCGATGCTCCTGGCGTGCCAGATATACTTGAAGGAGGCGAGATGTCCGGCGGTTTAGTTGTGCCACGGGAAGATGCCACAGCACTAGCGCTAGCACTTGGTCGAGTTCTAGACGATGAAACTTGGAGGCACGAGTTAGGCAGACGTGCGCGTCGTCGAATAGAAGAATACTTTGCGCCTGATGTCATTGGCAAGCAATTATGTGAGTTTTTAATTAGGGGGTAATATGCCGAAAGTTACTGTTGTTATTCCTGCTTACAATGCCATGGCTTTTTTGCCAGAAACTTTGGACAGTGTTCTCAACCAAACCTTCACTGACTTTGAAGTGCTGATTGTTAATGATGGCAGTACAGATAAAATTGTTGAATGGGCTTCTCAAGTGACAGACCCGCGAGTGAAACTAATTACTCAAGAAAACCAACGGGTATCTGTAGCACGAAATACGGGAATTAACAACTCTCAAGGGGAGTATATAGCCTTTTTAGATGCTGATGATTTGTGGGAACCAACTAAGTTAGAAAAGCAAGTCCGTTGCTTGGATGAAAATCCAGAAGTCGGAATGGTATATACTTGGACGCTTTTAGTTGATAAAGATAACAATTCTATAGGAAGAGTCTATGCTTCTGATGTTGAAGGAAAGGCATGGGCTGAAATTCTAGAAAAAGACATGATTTCTAGTGGAAGTTCGACAATGGTGCGTCGTTCTTGCTTTGATACTGTGGGATTATTCGATCGCACTTTAGCATATGCACCAGACTTAGATATGTGGGTTCGCATTGCTTTCCATTATCCTATTGCAGTGGTGAAAGAACCTCTCCTCCGCTATCGACAACTTCCTAACAGCTTCTCTAGAAACAATCAAAAAATGGTTCAGGATTTGCGTCAGGTAATTGAAAAAACATTTCAATTAGTCCCTCTAGATTTGCTGTATTTGAGAAATCGATGTTACGCCAACATTTTTCTAGGTTTAGCGTGGTTAGCTGTAGATGAGGGAGACTATAAAAAAGCAGCTAACCTCCGCAAGCAAGCCGTATTACAATATGCACAAGTCAGGTTTTCTGAAAAATACTGGCGATTGAGTTTAGCGATCGCAATGATACGTTTATTTGGTTCGCAAGGTTACGATGGAGTGCGAAGTCTGAGTCGTTACTTGCGCCTACGTCTGTTAGGTCTTTCAACTTGAGTTGGCGATTGGCGATTGGCGATTGGGGACTAGGGATAGGGGATTGGCAAAAAATTATTGAACAAAGGACAAAGGACAAATGACAAATGACAAATAACAAATGACAAATGACAAATAACAAATGACAAAAAACAAATGACAAATAACAAAGGACAAGTAACAAAGGACAAGTTAGCGGACAGAGAAGAACTCTTAATTGAAGCGGGGCGGACTGAAAGCCAGTACTGGAAGGACTTGTGGAGATATAGAGAACTCTTCTACTTCTTAGCATGGCGCGATATCTTGGTACGTTACAAGCAAACTGCAATTGGGATAGCATGGGCATTGATTCGCCCCTTTCTAACAATGGTTGTCTTCACAATAGTGTTTAGCACTTTAGCAAAGCTACCTAGTGAAGGTAACGCGCCTTATCCAATTCTCGTGTTTGCTGGGATGTTGCCTTGGCAGTTTTTCTCTGGGGCATTAACTGAATGCAGCAATAGCCTGGTTAACAACGCAAACTTACTTTCTAAAGTTTATTTTCCTCGTCTGATTGTGCCAACAAGCGCTGTCATTGTCAGCTTTGTAGACTTTATGGTCTCCGGTATGATTTTGCTAGCACTGATGGCATGGTATAACTTTGTACCGGATTGGCGGATAATAACACTTCCTTTGTTTATTCTCATTGCCTTCGCAGCCTCAATAGGTGCGGGATTGTGGCTAGCAGCTTTGACTGTAGAGTACCGGGATTTCCGCTATATCGTAGCGTTTCTAGTGCAGTTTGGTCTGTACATTTCACCTGTAGGTTTTAGCAGCAAAATTGTTCCCGAACAGTGGCGGCTGCTGTATTCTCTTAACCCCATGGTAGGAGTGATTGACGGTTTCAGATGGGCTATTTTGGGTGGTGACTCCCAGATATATTTACCAGGTTTTGGACTCTCTTTACTAATTGTGGTTCTAGTTCTGTGGACTGGTATTTGGTACTTCCGCAAAATGGAACGAACTTTTGCCGATGTGATTTAGGTGTATGACGTTGGGTGTATGAAAGTTTTATACGACATCTCATGGCTAGGAACGGGTTTCTATCATCCTTCTTGTCGCACGGGAATTTTTAGAGTTGTTGAGAATTTAGCTTACGGTCTGAAAAATTCACAAGAGTGCGATTTAATTTTCTGTACGCACGGTCTTTCTATGAGATTATGCGAGGTTCTCGGTTACTTAGAATCAAATCCAGAACTAGCGGAAGTCCCTCTAAGTTATGACTGCAAAAACGTAAAATTGAGGCGAGGTTTCTACACAGTCTATCGCGAACTCAATCAAAAACTTGAAAACGTTCCTGATTCAAAAAAATTCTCACCTGAAATATTAAAGCTGAAGGCGTTTAGAAAGGCTTTGACTTATGTATCGCAAAGTATAGAACTTTTTTACAAACCGATAACACGCGATAGTCTTGCGGAAGCCGACATATATCATTCACCTTATGAGCCAATTCCTGATGAAATAACAAAAGCCGCAACTCCTATAAAAAAATTTCTCACAGTACACGATTTAATCCCAATAATACATCCAGAGTTTTTTGAATTAGACAAGGTTCTAGTCAAAAAAGCTATTTCAAGCTTAGATCCTGAATCTTGGGTTTTATGCGTTTCTCACTCAACTAAAAATGACTTATGTAATTACTCAAGTATCATTGACCCTTCCAAAGTTTTTGTGACTCATTTAGCTGCCTCAAAACTTTTCTATCCTTGCTCCGATTCTCAACAAATTAAAGCCACTTGTAGTAAATATAATATACCAAATGCACCCTATCTTCTCAGTTTAAGTACCCTAGAACCAAGAAAAAATATTGACCAAACAATTCGATGCTTTCTTCAACTCATTCAACAAGAAAAGATCCAAGATTTAAATCTTGTTTTAGTAGGAGCAAAAGGTTGGAAATATGACAAAATTTTTGCTGAAATCTCCAGTCATTCCAGCTTAAAAGACCGCATTATTGCCACAGGTTATGTTGCTGATGAAGACTTGGCGGCTGTATATAGTGGTGCAATTGCCTTCGTCTATCCCTCCTTCTACGAGGGTTTTGGTTTACCACCACTAGAAGCTATGCAGTGTGGCATTCCTGTGATTACCTCAAACACCTCCTCTCTACCGGAAGTTGTTGGTGATGCGGGAATTATGGTTGATCCCAAAGACACCGATACACTTTGTCACAGTTTGCTTGAGCTTTATAACCAGCCCAGATTGCAGCAATCTATGTCCCAGAAATCTCTAGAACAGGCGAAAAAGTTTAGTTGGGAAAAATGTACCCAACAGACGATTGCTGCTTATAAAACTGCTTATTTATAGTAGGGTGGGCAATGCCCACCAACAGCAAACGGTGGGCAATGCCCACCCTACTTAGAGGATGTTTTGAAAGTGATGACTGATGTATCCAAAATTCTAGATCCCCCTAAATCCCCCTTTTTAAGGGGGACTTTGAGAGTATTTTCCCCATTTTTAAGAGGGACTTTGAGAGTATTTTCCCCATTTTTAAGAGGGACTTTGAAAGTATTTTCCCCATTTTTAAGGGTAACTTTGAAAGTATTTTCCCCATTTTTAAGGGTAACTTTGAAAGTATTTTCTCCATTTTTAAGGGTAACTTTGAAAGTATTTCCCCCCTTTTTAAGGGGGGCTAGGGGGGATCTTAATACAACGGTAGACTGTACAAACATCCTCTTAAAACAATTGTCAGGTTAAAAAATTTATGAATGGGGGAAAAAATGTGTTGCAAAACTCAGTCCAGAGTCCTATAAAGGTTCAGATAATTAGCCGAGAGATTCCTTTCGAGGGGGCTTTCGGTAACGCTACTTATATTTTGGATCTCATGAGCTACTTGCAGAAAGCAGGTTGTGAAATTAATTTTTTAGTTCTTAATTCCTCACCTAATGGTAACGTTCCTTGGTGTATCATTCCGCCGACCTTGGCAAGCATTGCTAAGGTTTCAGCTAGAAATAATATAAAGATAGGTCATTGTCTGTTGAGATTCAACTCATTATCAAATTGGCTGATTGAGCCGTTACGGTTGATTTACGACAAGTTACCAGAAAAGCTGAAAAATATTTATCGTTCGGCGAGAGACCAACAACAGTTAACTCCCATGCATAGATATTCCTATGAAGATTGGGATTTTTTAGCAACGTCAGAGGAGATAGCGTTTGCCAATTCACATTTTATTAAGTTCCAACCTGATGTTGTCATTAATAATTATGCTTGGCTCAGTGGTATATTTGATGTTATTTCTACTAACAAATCGGTCTTAAAAGTTATATTAACTCACGATCTTCTTCATCGAAGATTTTCCGAGCTAAAAAAAATAGGCGTAAAAGCAGATATTTCCGAATGGAATTATGAGAAAGAATCTATACTGTTACAAAAGGCTCATGTTTTGTTAGCTATTCAAGAGGAAGAAGCTGAAATTCTACAAGAAATGGCATCTTCCAGCAAGGTCATATATACACCTATGTCTGTTGTTTGCCATTCTCACAACACCGAGCAAATTCGGGGTCGCTGTTTATTTGTGGGAAGTTCTGCGCCTCATAACGCTTATAGTTTACAATGGTTTTTAGATAATGTGTGGTCAAAAATCTTAGAGTTAAGCCCACATAGCAGTCTCCATATATGTGGAACTGTGTGTCAGTTGATTCAAAAAACTTTTCCTAATGTTCGGCTTTTGGGTAGGGTCAACGATTTAAACCATGAATACAGTGCTGCTGAAGTTTGTCTTATTCCTTTGCTAGCTGGTAGCGGTTTAAAGATTAAACTTGTGGAGGCAATGTCTTATGGTCGTGCTTGTGTGTCTACGAGTGTGGGGGTTCAGGGATTGCGTGACATAGTAGGTACAACAACACTCGTAGCAGATACCGCTGAGGATTTTGCAATGGCAGTGCATACAGTTTTAACCAATCCAGATAAACGCCAATGGATGGAGGAACAAGCTTATAAATACGTGAGGGAAAAGCTTTCTCCAGAAGCAGCTTATCAACCTTTTGTAGACTACATTCATCAGCACTTACAGCAAAGTCAGAACAATTCAAGTTAACTCATAAAGATCGTTATTAGTCATTTGTCATTTGTCATTAGACCTCTAGAGCCTCTTTCATCTGCGTTCGTCTGCTACAGGCTGCGGTTCCTTAACCATCAACCATAATACATCTTAGTTCATTTCCGCCTAGCTAATTAGTGAGGAGTTTAGTCAATGTCAAAAACTGTCATTCAAGTTGAAAATTTAGCAAAGAAGTACGTTATTACCCATCAAGAACAAAGTGGGAATTACAAAACGTTTCGCGAGGCAATGACCAATGCGGCAAAATTCATGGCTAATTCGCTCATGCCTAATCGGAAAAAGGAATCGACTTCACGTAGAGAAGAGTTCTGGGCGCTGAAGGATGTCTCATTCAAAATTGAACAAGGCGATCGCATTGGCATTATAGGTGGAAATGGAGCCGGAAAGTCAACCCTCCTCAAAATTCTCAGCAGAATCACAGAACCGACGAGAGGTTCGATTCGGATTAAGGGACGGGTCGCTAGTTTATTAGAAGTCGGAACGGGATTTCACCCAGAATTAACGGGAAGGGAAAATATTTTTTTAAATGGTGCTGTGCTGGGAATGAGCAAAGTAGAAATTCAACGCAAGTTTGATGAAATTGTGGCGTTTGCAGAAATAGAAAAGTTTTTAGATACACCTGTGAAACGTTACTCTTCTGGTATGTATGTACGATTAGCATTTGCAGTAGCCGCTCATTTAGAACCAGAAATTTTGATTGTGGACGAAGTGTTAGCAGTAGGAGATGCTCAATTTCAGAAAAAGTGTTTGGGCAAAATGGAGGATGTTGGTAGAGAGGGAAGAACAGTTTTATTTGTAAGCCATAATATGGCAGCTATTAGAACGCTTTGCAGTCGGGCGCTACTCCTACGAAAAGGTCAACTACTGTTAGATTCAGACATTGAAACTGCTGTTAGTCAATATTTAGCAGCAGATGATACTTCAGATGCCCGTATAGTTTGGAATAAAAAAGACGCTCCTCAATCTCCAGAACTTCGTTTTCTTGAAGCTTATATTTTAAATGACCAAGGTGATTATGCATCGACAATTGATTGTCGTAAAGGATTTTCAATTGTGGTAAAATATGAAGTTTTAAAGCCTATAAATGGTTTAAGAATTGGCTTCTTTATGCAAAATTCAGAAGGAGTTGCTATTTGCGGTTCTAACGATCCAATGGCTTGGCAAAAGTTAGAAAGAAGCCCCGGCGAGTACACAAGTCAATGTTTTTTCCCTGGATATGTATTAAATGCAGGTAAATATTTAATCTGTTTTGGTTCGGATATGCCACCATACGATCGCTCTCTTGTTACAACTCCATACTGTTTGGGTTTAACTATTGAGGACGTTGAAGGGCATGGTTCAATGAGTGAGAGACTTCCAGGAATTGTTAGACCAAAATTAGAGTGGAATATCAAGCAACTTGCCTATAGATAAAATTGATTTGAGCAGTAGAAATAGGAGGTCATTTTAAAGATGTCATTACTTGGGTCAATTAGGGATAGATTTTTATATCCTATTACTCGTATACTTGGTTCTATAGAAAACCGTCAAGTTGCTCTAGAAAAACATCAAGTTGAGATAGAAGACCGTATCGAGTTGATACAAAGAGCTTTAGGAAGAATTGAATTTAGACAATTGAGACAGAATACCAGCGATAATTTACTCGATTACGAATATCAAGTCTTTTCTCAGTGGGGAGAAGATGGTATAATTCAGTTTTTCATTAATAATGTTGAAATTGAGAACAAGATATTTGTTGAATTTGGTGTAGAAGATTACCAGCAAGCAAATACAAGATTTCTTCTAGTTAACAATAACTGGTCTGGTTTAGTTATTGATGGTAGCGATGCTAATATTTCTCGAATTAAGAGATCTCATTTTTATTGGAATTATAATTTAAAAGCGATCGAAGCTTTTGTAACGAAAGATAACATTAACAATTTGCTTTTAGAGCAAGGTTTAGCAGGAGAAATTGGTCTACTTTCCATAGACATTGATGGAAACGATTATTGGGTTTGGGAAGCTATTAATGTCATTAATCCAGTTATTGTCGTTGTTGAATATAACTACAGATTTAGCGATCGCGCTGTAACAATACCATACAGTGAAGATTTTGAACGAGCCAAAACTCATCATTCAATGATATATTTTGGAGCTTCATTAAAAGCTCTTTGCTTACTAGCAAAACGTAAAGGTTATGTGTTCGTTGGATGTTGTAGCAATGGTGTCAACGCTTTTTTCATCCGTGCAGATAAAAAGCCTTCTAGTATCAGAGAGATGACTCCTGAAGAAGGATACAAGTCAGGACAGTTTTGCGAGACGCGGAATCAAAGTGGAGTACAGATAAAAACATCACCCAAAGATGAAGTTCTTTTGCTAGAAAGTTTAAATTTACCATTAGTTAATGTTGAAGAATAAAAGTTGAGTTGTATCATCTATGAAAGTTTTATACAACATTACGCTACTTGGAGCAGCGCATCGCCATCATCTCTCTCGCACGGGGATTTTTAGAGTTATTGAGAATTTAGCTTATGGTCTGAAAAATTCAAATGAGTGCGATTTAATTTTCTGCACGCAAGGTTACCAGTACATATTATTCGATGTTCTCGACTACTTACAATTTAATTCAGATCTAGCGGAAGTACCGCTAGGTTACCAAAGCAAAGACGTGAAATTTAGGAGATGGTTGCACAACGTTTATCATAACCTTAATCAAGAGCTTGACAACCTTCCAAAATCACAAAAATTAGCGCCTGAAATATTAGTACGTAGGGCGATTAGAAAAGTTTTGACGTATGTAACGCAATATACCCGCTCCTTATATAAACCAATTTCATCGCATAATCTTGCTCGTTCCGACATATATCATTCACCTTACGAGCCAATTCCTGATGAAATAAGAAAAGCAGCAACTCCCATACAAAAGTTTCTCACGGTACACGATCTGATTCCGATTATACATCCGGAATTTTTTGACTTAAAAGATAACGATACAGTTCAAAGAGCCATATCGAGTATAGATCCGGAGTCTTGGGTATTATGCGTGTCTCAATCGACTAAAAATGACTTATGCAATTACTTAAGTATTATCGATCCTGCTAGGGTTTTTGTTACGCATCTAGCTGCATCAAAACTTTTCTATCCTTGCTTAGATTCTCAACAAATTGCAGCGACTCGCGGTAAATATAACATACCAAATGCACCATATATTCTCAGTTTAAGTACCTTAGAACCAAGAAAAAATATTGATTTAACAATTCGATGTTTTCTCCAAGTTATTCAGCAAGAAAAGATTCAAGATTTAAATCTCGTTTTAGTGGGTGCAAAGGGTTGGAAGTATGACAGAATTTTTGCTGAAATCTCTAGAAATCCTATTTTAAAAGACCGTATTATTGCTACGGGTTATGTTGCTGATGAAGATTTAGCTGCATTATACAGTGGTGCGATCGCATTTGTTTATCCATCATTTTATGAAGGTTTTGGTCTACCTCCATTAGAAGCTATGCAGTGTGGCGTTCCTGTTATTACTTCTAATACTTCTTCTTTACCGGAAGTGGTTGGTGATGCGGGAATTATGGTTGACCCTAAAGATTCCGATATGCTTTGTCATAGTTTGCTTGAGCTATATAATTGTCCCGATTTGCGTCAGTCTATGTCACAGAAATCTCTGGAACAGGCGAAGAAGTTTAGTTGGGAACAATGCACTCAGCAAACTCTTGCGGCTTACAGAGTAGCGCTAGATGGGAATTATGAGGTACGGAAAGAAAGGAATTAACCGCACCCTGTAGCAGACGGACGCGGATAAGATGGAAAGATGGAATTATGAGGGTTCTTTACGATATATCATTGCTTGGAATAGGTTACTACGATCCTGTTAATCGGACGGGAACTTTTAGAGTTGTTGAAAATATGGCATATGGATTGGCAAGTTTAAAAGATATTGATTTAAACTTTTGTGTCAGTCAAAATTTGCCAGTATTGGTTCAATGTTTAGATTATTTGATATCTAATAAAAACCTAGAAAAAAAATCTCTTGCTTACTCAAAGCAACAAGAATATATTGCTAGAAAACTTTATAACTATAATATTGGGTTGAATCAATCGCAAAATACACTACCGCTTAAGGTCGTTAAAAAATTCTATAGAGTAGCTAATAGACTGGCTGAAAAATATTTACCTCCTTTAAATGATAATATCTTACAAAATATAGATGTCTTTCATTCTCCTTGCTTTGCCTTGACTCCTCTAGTACAAGCAGCCAAGAAGGTTAAAAAGTTTTTGACTGTTCACGATTTGATTCCAATTTTATACCCAAATTTGTTTGAAGATAATAATGACGAAAATTTAAAAAAGATATTAAATAGTATCAGCCCTGAAGATTATGTTACCTGTGTATCTAACTCAACTAAAAATGATTTATGTAGCTATTTAAAAGATATAAATCCCGAACAAGTATTTGTTACTCATTTGGCTGCTGCACCTGATGTTTTCTATCCTTGTTCTAATTCAGAACAAATTGTCCGCGTCCGTAATAAGTATCGTATTCCTAATGCCAATTATATTCTCAGTCTTTGTACTTTAGAACCTCGCAAAAATATTGACCATGTTATTCGTTGTTTTGCCAAATTGATTCAAGAACAAAATATTAAGGACTTATATCTTGTTTTAGTAGGGACTAAAGGTTGGAGTTATAACAAGATTTTTGAAGAAGTGACTAACTTTCCTTTGGCAAAAGAGCGTATTATTCTAACTGGATATGTAGCGGATGAAGACTTAGCTGCATTGTATAGTGGCGCACTGGCGTTCACCTATCTTTCTTTTTATGAAGGATTTGGACTACCACCACTAGAGGCTATGCAATGTGGGGTTCCAGTTATTAGTTCAAATACCTCTTCCTTACCCGAAGTTGTGGGGGATGCTGCCATTATGCTTGACCCTTTGGATACAGATATGCTTTGTCAGAGCATATTAGAACTCTACAACAATTCATCTTTAAGAGAAAGAATGTCTTTGAAATCAATCGAGCAAGCAAAACGTTTTAGTTGGGAGAGATGTGCTAGAGAAACTGTGAAAGCTTATGAAATAGCTGTGGCTGGTTAAGTATGTTAGTTGATTTCACTTTCAGGAGGCAAGATGACAATTAGAGTAGCTTATGACGTAACTTGCTTATTGGCTGAAGCAAAAAATTCGGATCGGAAAAGTGGTATTTACAGAGTGACTGAAGAGGTCATGAATGAACTGAATAAAAGAGATGATATTGAACTATCATTAATCAAATTGTGTGCTGGACATCCTTTATTTAATGCTCTTGAGTTTTCTTGTTATTTAAAAAATGAACCTTATTTAACTAACTACAAAACTGTTGAAATTTTAAAGAGTCGATTGAATTTACGAAGTCTGTATGACGAGATATATCCTATATTTTTGTCTAAAGAATTTCAGGAATTACCTAAGTTTTTACCAAAAGCGTTCGCCCTTGGCGCAAGCCGTACCCGGCTTCTCGCAATTAGAGGAATTTTTAAATTTTTAAGAATGTTTGATGCTTACATTGATTTTGATAAGAATAACTTTGATATTATTCATTCTCCTTACCATAAATTACCTTCTGAAGAATTTACTCAAGGTATACCCAGGCTCATAACTGTACATGACATTATTCCTGTTGTCATACCTGAAATGGTAGCTCCTGTACTCATTTCTTATTTTAAAGAAATACTGAGTAGTATAAACCACGAGCGCGATTGGGTTGTCTGTAACTCTGAATACACCAAGCAAGAGTTTTGCGAATATACAGGAATGCCACTCGAACGTACATTTGTGACTCCTCTTGCAGCTGCTCATCATTTTCATCCCGTGACTGACGCTACTCAAATTGCCACCACTCGTCAACGCTATGGTATTCCTGATGGTGATTACTTTTTAAGTGTTGGAACTCAACTCGAACCGCGCAAAAATCTAACTCATCTCATTCGTTGTTTCTTGCGGTTGTTATCCGAGCAACCCAATCTTAACATTCATCTGGTTTTAGTTGGCTCAAAACGCTTTCAATTTGATGAAACCATCGCTCGTCTTTTTCCTCAATTGACTTCCAGAGTGGTGTTTACTGGTTACGTTGCTGATGAAGATTTGAGTGCTATCTATAGCGGTGCTACTGCTTTTATTTACCCTTCTCTTTACGAAGGCTTTGGCTTACCGACTCTAGAAGCTATGCGTTGCGGTACTCCTGTTATCGCTTCTAATACAACATCTTTACCAGAGGTTGTAGGCGATGCAGGTATCCTAGTCGATCCAAAAGACGAAGATGCTCTTTGTCAGGCGATGCTCGATTTACTGAGTGACAGTCAACTAGTTCGAGAATTACGTCAAAAAGGTTTTGCGCGATCGCAAAATTTTAGTTGGTCGAAGTGCGCTTCCGATACAGTAGCAGTCTACAAACAAATTGTCAATTATTAATGATTGGACTTAATATAGCAATCCTATTTAATTTGTGAAATACAAGTAGGTAGGGCTATGCCTTACAAAAGCTTCAGTGGTGGGCAATGCCCACCCTACAGTACTACAGTACTTAAAATTGTTTACAAGTGATTTAGGATTGCTCTATAAGGCAAAATAGTTATAAAACAGAATTCAATATAAATATTTAATATAGGGCTTTATTCAATATGTTTGCTAAACCGAAAGTATCTATTATTACTCCTACATACAATACAAGTCGGTATGTTGAAAAAGCACTAGAATCAGCTTTAGCTCAAGTCGAGCAGAACATTGAAGTCATTGTTGTAGACGATGCTTCTACAGACAATACAGTAGAAGTTGTGAATAGCTTTTGCGACCCTCGCATTAAACTTTTAGTAAATGAATCGCATCAGGGACCGAGTTATTCAAGGAATCGTGCATTAAAAGAGGCAAAAGGTGAATGGATTGCCTTACTAGATTCCGATGATTGGTATGCACCAAAAAGATTAGAAAAGCTTTTGCAGGTGGCTGAAAAAGAAAATGCTGACCTCGTTGCTGACGATTTATATGTAATTACAGAAGGAGAAAATACTCCTTGGAGTATAACAATTTTTAAAAAAAATAGAATAAAATTAGACCAGCCCAAGCAAATCGATCTGATTTACTTTATAGAGCGACATCTTAGTGTTACAAAACCCCTGATCAAGCTTAGCTTTCTGGTTAAGCACAATCTCAAATTTAATGAATCTTTGAAATATGAAGAAGACTTCGTTCTCTTTTTCTTTTGTCTATTAAAAGGCTCTCGTTTTATTATCTTGCCAGAACCCTATTATTTCTATCAAATACGTGCTGGTTCTTTAATGAAGGAGTACGTTGAATTCTACGAGCAAGCCTGTCAAACAAATTTGTCTCTTTTACAGCAAGAGTGTACCAAAAAAAATCCCCAACTAAAGCGGGCTTTATTGAAACGTTTGAACTTTATGAAGCAAACCAGAGCTTTTTATCGAGTTAGACAGGCATTTAAAGAAGGAGGATTTTTTACTGGATTGACCGAGGTTATACTCAACCCCAATTTTTTACCTGTTCTATGGGAAAAGTTACCAGGAATTTTCAGATACTACTTTTTACATCGCCTGAATACTAATTGATTTAAGGAGTACGAAATCTCTATACCCTTAATCCCGTCCCGAATTCTCCATATTATGTAAAAGGAAGAAAGCCCATGCAGGTTATTAGTCGAGTTCAATTTCCTCAAACAGATGAAACATCCGATTTATACTTCAAGCTCGATAAAAGTACGCCTCTAAATTATTTATTTGAGGAAAATGGCATTTCCTTGCATAAAGGTAGTACTTTATCTTTCAACACTTACTTTAACTCAATCTACGAAAAATTCTATACAAAATACACAAATCTTAGTTTACTCTATTACTCGCTAAAACTTGAAGGTGATTTTGAGATTTTTGTTTATAGAGAAACAGATGCCAATACCCAACATCTGATATTAAATGAGAAGTTCGAGCCATGTCAATTATCAAAACAGGTAAACATATTACTGCCTGAACTTAAAAGCGATAGAGAAGCGGGTCGAATTTATTTAGAAATCACTTGCCTTAGCGATCGAGGTTTATTTGCTGAAGGGTTAGTTGTCACCGAACAAGAAAAGTCTAGAGACGTGTCCTTGGCAATTATCACTTGTACTTTTAAAAAAGAAGTTTATGTAAAAAAGACAGTTAATACTATTTTACAAGACAGTTTTTTACAAGATAAAAAGTTTACAATTTTTGTCGTAGATAATGGAAAAACTCTAGATAAGAGTGAATTTGAAGACTTTAGAGTTAAACTCATTTCTAATCGTAACGTTGGTGGAAGTGGGGGTTTTACCAAAGGGCTGATTGAGGCTTTACAAGAAGAGAAATATACTCACTTCCTATTTATGGATGATGATATAGAGTTAGATAGCGAAGCTATTTATAGGCTTTGTACGTTATATGAGTATACAAAGCAAGATTTTGCGATCGCTGGTAGTATGTTGGATTTAAACAGAAAACACATTTTGTACGAAGCTGGTGCAATATATAACAAAGCCATCAATAACGAAGGAAAAATTGAACAAGCTGAATACACTGGTTATCCTCTAAAGCATAACCTAGATTTACGTAGTAACACTACCCTTAATTCACTTTTGTTAGAAGACAACATAGATTATGGAGGGTTTTGGTTTTTTGCTTTTTCCAAAGAAATTATTGAAAAAATTGGATTGCCCTTACCATTATTTATCAAAACAGACGATATGGAATTTGGTTTAAGAATTAACGAATATTTTAAAAATGGAATAGTTGCTTTTCCTTCTGTAGCTGTTTGGCACGAACCCTTTTATGCGAAAAGACCTGTTTGGGATCTTTACTATTATATTCG
This sequence comes from Scytonema hankhaensis NUACC26, assembly GCF_045865695.1. Classification (NCBI taxonomy): domain Bacteria; kingdom Bacillati; phylum Cyanobacteriota; class Cyanophyceae; order Nostocales; family Scytonemataceae; genus Scytonema; species Scytonema hankhaensis. The sequence goes on along the minus strand of NZ_BAACAP010000239.1, from coordinate 69,455 downwards.
TAATCACTTAATAGCAAATTCAGTTCATAGTTCATTAGAGTATCTCAAGACAGTTAAAAATTACACGCGCTGTCTGCTTTATTACTTGTTTATCTTTGATTACAATACTGCACAAATGGTAGTCAAAGGTTTTGAAGATTATATGCAAGGCCCGAATTTCATTAGAAGTAATGACCCGGAGATACTACACTCCAAAATTTTTGAATTTAGTAAAATTTATAAAAATCAAACCATACTAGATTCTAGTTCAATTATTGAAGAGCATACAAAAACTAAAATTGGAAAAATACAAAAATTAATCAGTTTATTAACACTGAATGGTCATTTACTACCACTGTTTCTCATTGCAGATAGAAGTATTGTTATTCGAGATGGAGTGAAAGAACGCGAATCTGTTTGTAAAGGATTTGCTAAAAAAAGAATTATTTATATTGTAGAAACAAGCCCTAATTCTTATCAGTACGAATTAGACCAAAAAGCAGGTATTAATATTTTATTAACATGGCTTAGCTTGGTTGTTAAACATTCTTTTAAATGGTCAAGCGTCAATGCAGAGTGGAAAAAAGCCTTCAACGATTTCACCAGTATGCAATTTTGGCAGCATTACCTCGAACCACAGAAGCGATCTGATTTTGGATTGGGGATTAGGGATTAGGGATTGGGGATTAGATTGATTTTACATAAGGAGAGATGAGATGAAAGTAGATTGGATGATTGTAGGGGCTGGATATTCTGCGTGTGTTCTAGCTGAAAGAATTGCTAACGAGTTAGGACAACGAGTACTCATTGTAGAAAAACGAGACCATATAGGCGGTAACGCCTATGACTATTACAATGAACACGGCATTTTAGTACATAAATACGGTCCCCATATTTTTCACACCAAATCTAAAAAAGTTTGGGATTACTTATCTCAATTTACTGAATGGCGACCTTATTACCACCACGTGCTTGCTGTTGTGGAAGGAAAAAAAGTTCCCTTACCATTTAATTTAAATACACTTTATGCTCTGTTTCCTCCTCGCTATGCTGAAAAGTTAGAGGAACAGCTTTTAGAACACTTCGGCTTTGGAGTCAAGGTACCAATTCTCAAGTTGAGAGAAACTGCTGTTGGAGATTTAGAGTTTCTTGCCAATTACATTTATGAAAATATCTTTGTCCGTTATACAGCCAAACAGTGGGAACTGAAACCAGAAGATCTCGATCGCGGAGTGACAGGGCGCGTTCCAGTTTACATTAGCAGAGATAATCGCTACTTCCAAGATCCATATCAAGCAATGCCAAAGTACGGCTACACGGAAATGTTCCGCCGGATGCTTGCTCACCCCAATATCAAAGTCCTTTTAAATGCAGACTATCGAGAAGTTATTAACGACATCAGATTCAACCGGATGGTTTACACTGGTCCCATTGATACCTTCTTTGATTATATGTACGGCGAGTTACCTTACCGTAGCTTGCGCTTCCACTTTGAAACTTTAGACCAAGAGCATTACCAAGAAGTCGGTACAGTTAATTATCCTAACGATTACGATATTACCCGTATTACCGAGCAGAAGTATTTATCTGGGCAAACTTCACCCAAGACTACATTGGTTATGGAATACCCTCAAGCTTACGTACCAGGTAAAAACGATCCATATTACCCAATTCCACGTGAAGAAAACCGCGATCGTTATGACCTCTACCTTAAAGAAGTTCAGAAGCTTAAAGGTACAGTCATTTTTGCCGGACGACTTGCTGAATACAAATACTATGACATGGATCAAGCAGCATTACGCGCCTTAAGTTTGTTCGAGAAAGAGGTGACTAATTCTATATAGAAATAGTTACTCCCTTCCCGCTCTTATGATTACCATTACAGGTAGGTGGGGCTATGCCCTACAAAGCGCGAACATGCGGCATAGCCCTACCTACTAAGATCGGGAATTTTAGAGCCCAAAGGGAGTAGTAACATCTGAGAGAGTATCTAGCAATCCTATATCATTTGTAAGAATTTTCAATTTTGAGTGAGTACTGTATGAGTTCTTCTCCACTTTACCTCGATTCAATAGTTGTTCCTTTAATTACAGGAGACACCGTGCTAGATGTTGGGTGTGGCTTGGGACGATGGGGTAACTTAATTCAAAGTAACTATTGGGAAGCTCAATTAAACAAGCCTCCTTTGGTTGATGGCGTTGATGCATTTCAAGCAAATGTAGAATATTGTTCTCTACAAAAATGTTATCGTACTGTCTGGCATCAGGTAATGCCATCTCCTCTAGAGGATAAATGGGATACCGTTTTAGCATGTGAAATCATCGAACATATAGAACAAGAAAAAGTTGAAAGTTTCCTAAATATTTTGGAGAAAGCAGCTAATAAAAGAGTGATAATCTCCACTCCTAATTATCCATGCTTTCGAGAAGGTTCAGAGACTATAGTAGGGTTTAATGATTTTGAAGCTCACTTAAGTTATGTGTCGTCCCGCGATGATTTCCGGCGTCGTGGTTACAAATTAGTAGGCGGTGGGTTGCGAAAATGGACTAAGTATCCCGGTCTGTTTGTGGAACAACTTATCGCACCTTGGAAGTTAGGGTTTGAATCAATTTCAAAACTCATCCCATTTCTAGCAGACTCAATTGTTGCTTATAAAGATTTATGATACTCCCTTTCCACTCTAAAATTACCGCTCTTTGTAGGTAGGGCTATGCCGCACATTCGCACTTTGTGCGGCATAGCCCTACCTACTTGTTTGGATAATCTTCTAGAGGGAAGGGAGTCATTGTTTTGTAACGGTTGCAACTTACATATCATAAAAAAGTTATACAGACAACCGCTTTTAGATATATGGTGTTGTTTGAAAAGATGAAGTATCTTTTTATGCTGAGGAAGTAATGCGAGTGAGTTGATATGAAGGAGCAAATGGACGAGAGAAGATTCTATCAAAGAAAAATTGTCTATATTTAGATAAATTTAAGGCTATTCAATACTACTAAAGTTATAAATTATCAATGTAGTCATTTATACTATTACAATTCATAAAAATTATTTTTTGAAAAAAAATAAATAGGTTCTTATCTGCCAAAAAGCATACAGTGACATACTTTCAGAAGTTCAAAATTACAACCTTAAACTTTGAATTGATAACTTTATCGGTAATTACGGTTGCGATAATAGTCGATCGCATTTAGTCTATACCAGTTAGGCGAGTGGTGCTGTGTTCTCTACTGCAAACAATTAGTTTTGTTTGTCTGACTTAGGCTGATTTGTACAGCGCCTACATATCCTGTCAAATTTATTGTTCAGGGTTTAGCCTCTATCACATTTGGTGTAGGGAAATACATATCAGTGTGTGTTCAATCGACTGTGAATTCAATAGAAGAGGCAAATGAGTATATTCAATTCCATTACCGTTACTGCTATCAGTTACGCTCTCACTAGTGCGGCTACAGTTAGTTTTAGCACTCAAGATCCATCTAGCTTAAGCGCCAGAGAAGGGAACAAAAATCTTATCGCTCAAGCAACCCCAGCAACCCCAAAGATCGATTGCGGTCCCGGTCAACCACGGAATAAGCACGAGTGGCCTTTTGCCTGTGACAGTATTTGGAATGTACCAATTGGTTCAAACGCGAATTATGTTGATGCTTATATTGGTTCAAAAGGTGCTGGATCTGACACGGACTGGTTTGTCGTGACTAAAGAAACCGATCGATTGCAAAACGTCTATATGGTAGGTGGTTGGGACAAAAACCGTTGTAGCGGTACTGTACCCCAAGAACAGGCTCAGTGGCATCCCAAAGCCGCAGAGCAATTGAGAGTTCCTCACGATCTCATAATTCCAGATGCGAGGCAGTATTCTACTCCAAACAACTCCTCAGCATTTTTGAAACCAGACGGCAAAACTCTAGTGTCGTTTAATGTGACTACTCGATGCGAAAAGGGCGGTCCTCTTTATGGTTACTGGTTTGGAGAGCAAGATATTTATGGTGATGGCATTGATGGTGGACATGGTGGATCGGGAATGTCCAGTATTGGTGGCAGTATTCGTAAAGGCGAGTTATTAGATGAAAATCCTATTCGTCACGCACTCAAGCTGGTTGTCTGGGGCAAGTGGTTGCACTACAATCCTTCATCGCCGACTCCCGGTCGTCGGTGGCCAGCCCGCGTCGCTGATGCCAATGCATCAAATCAATACAAAGGCTCTAACCCAGCACTCGTGATGGGTTCTTTAGTAGCTGTTTCACCTAACGTCTCCGCAGAAAGTTTGGGAATCACTACCAAAGCAGGCAAAAAGATTTTCCAGGCAATGCAAGACTATGGTGCTTACATCGTTGACGATTCGGGCTGGGACTACAACTATATCTGTTTGGAAAAAGAAGCTGAAGACGAATATGAAAAAGTCACGGGGCGTCACTTCAACGACGACAAAGACCTCCAAGCCGACATGACAAAGATTATTGGTACTTTAAAGGTTGTAGACAATAACAGTCCGAACAGCATTGGTGGAGGTGGTACACCCCGTCAACCTCTCGCACCGCCAATTGGAAATTAGGGGATTGGGGACTGGGGACTGGGAACTGGGAAAATAATTCTTTTCCCATGCCCAATCCCCAATGCCCAATCGCCATTGCCCCTCAAACAAGGAGGGGGCCCCGAGTTCCCCAATGCCCAATCGCCATTTCGCTCTTCAGATACCGAAATCTTGAAAAGCAGTTTGTAGAGTAGAGGTAGAAGCTTCACAAAACAAACTGCCCTTCAAGAAAAAGTGATATGCACGACAATATGGGAATTATTGAACCATTTAAAGATGGATTTGTAGAAATTATTCCTGAAGGTAACAGAAGCGATTACTGGCAAATAGCTGCAATACATATCAATGGAGAAGTGTTTTGTCCCAGTCCTCGTATATACCCATCAACAAATGTAGCCCTGGCAAGAGCGCGAAAAATTTACAATTGGATATGCGATCGCGAAATCAAAACTCTTGATTCTGGATGTTACTGTGAGGAATTGAATATTCTTCTCTGGCGCGTTAACAGGGAACAGTAATCACCTGACCAGTGACCCTTACGGGTATCTCCTATGTCCTTACGGACACGCTCTCGTCTTATCGCGACACGCTATGTGCAAAGCACACGCTTCGCTTCGGCTGAAACCTATGCCCGTAATGGCTATACGCTTCGGTCGAAGGCTATGCCCTTAGGTTGTTGCACGACCGATTGTTGCAGCGTTTAATATTTAGAATCTTTAGTCTTTTTCCACACGCAATCCAGATTCCTGTCAGTGTTGCGGATTAAGACGCAATTCCATATAGCTTTGGCAGCGGTACCTTAATTATCCTGTTGAGGCTCTACTCCTTCATCAATCCAAACATCAATGGCTGTTTTCACTTCTGATTCAGTTATAGCAGACCACTCTTTTTCATTAATAATTGTCCTAAATACGGATCTTTTACCGTGACCAACTTTTTCTATTGAGTGTCCACGATATACTACATTTTTAGGCTTAATCATTTTTTTCTCAATTTTACTGACTATTGTAACCCACATTCCATAGTATTTTTGAACTATTGACGCGAGTACCTATCACCCCATAGGCATGGTTCGGTGGTCTCCCCGCCCAACTGCGGCGAGCGCTGATTAGGCGGACATTTCCGTAATTTCGTTCTATAGTGCATCAGTCCGATTGATTGACTCGATTAATTCCTCAACTTCTTCATCGCTGGAACATTGTTGCACTTGAGATTTGAACCACTCCAATTCTTCCGGTTCCGTGTTCTGCATTTGATATACGAGTAATGTTCCTGCTAAGCGTGCTAAGGTAAGTGGTTCGCACCGGATGCCGTCGAGCAGAATACCGGCATCTCGATACAGCCGTTCTGCTGCTATCTCATCTAATGGTTGCCCCATTTGCGAAGCAATTTCTTGCAAGCTTTGTTGAATCGAGCGCTGAATATCTGGTGGAAAAGAATCGTTCATATTGTCAGTGTATGAGTTATTTACCTTCCTCAGCATAACTGCATAGCTGAAATTGCTTTGGTATGTGGAAATAGGATAAATTGGACGAAAGCGTTAACTCTTAAACTAAAAGGTAGGAAATGGATACACGTTCCCTACGACCATTGGGTGTAACCGTAATTGCAATAATTAACGGAGTTGCTACCATCATCACCCTTGGTTTCTGGTTTTTGGTGATTCAGCGACTCTTTATTAACAAAAACCTGCCCATAGCTTTGGATAAAGCTTCTGCTGCTTCGACTTTAGGATTCATTGTTGCAGATATTACTTGGGCAGTACCTATGCTCGTCATGAGCGTACCCGGACTTTGGCGTTTGACCTCTTGGGGTTGGACAGCGGCACAAATGGCGAACATCCTATGGTTTTATTCTCTGACATCAGCGTGGACTCGTGACCTGTACCTGGGTAGTATCAGCCCAGGGAATCTGCTATTCCTTCCCTTTGCATTATTTAGCATCTGGACAACGATTTATCTTTGGATGCAACGCAATATCTTCTGGGAACACTCTGAGAAATCCTCAAAATCAAACGTATTGTAATGCGATCGCTCTCGCTCTGCTAAAATTCTGGATTCATTCCAAGAGCGATTGCACTACTACTTTGAAACTAAAGACCCAAACTGTTATAAACAATACTTAGAGCAATACGGAAAATTTTCACAAACAGTAGCTAAACTGCTCTCAAATTTGCTATCACTAGGTAGCTAAATTTGGACTTCATGAAAATACCACAATATAACCAGCAACCGCCTCAAGGGTTGCCCCTTTCTTTTTACCGCAGTGATGCTCCTTTTAAAACACTCCTTCTTCTCTATCGCCACGATTGGCCTAAGCTAGTTTTGGCAATGGTGTACTATATCATAAAGTACAGCCCAGACTGGATTCGACCTGTTGTTATTGCTAACATTATTGATATTATTTCTCACCCCCAAGAACACACCCTCGGACAACTGTGGTTAAATGGGGTTGTTTTGGCGATCTCTCTCGTACAGAACATTCCCATGCAATATCTGTACATTACGACTTTGAGTGCAGTCACCCGTCACATGGAAACGAGGTTGCGGGATGCGTTGACACGTCAGTTGCAACAACTATCCATTGGTTTTTACAAACAACGCACGACAGGAGCGCTCCAAGCAAAACTTTTGCGAGATGTGGAAGAAATTCAGATTCTTGCCGATCGCATTTTTCAATTTGTACCCTCAGCAATATTAACAATTCTGGTTGCCGTTTCAGTAACCGCGACTCGCGCCCCTTGGTTTTTGCTCTTTTTTGTAGCTACAGTTCCAACATCCGTGCTGTTGGCAGAAGTTCTCAAAACACCTATCCAAAATTGCAATCATGATTTCCGCCAGCAAAAGGAAGTCATGTCTTCCCATTTAATCGAGATGATTAAACTCGTGCCAGTGACGCGGGCGCATGGAGTTGAAGAGACAGAAATTCTCAGGACGCAAGAGCGTTTGAACTCTGTGACAAAAGCAGCGATGCGCCTAGATGGCATCAATGCTTTTACTGGTGCGTGTAGTTGGGTGACTATTCGCCTTTTCAATACCCTATGTTTAATAACCTCTGCCTACATGGCATATACCGGAAAGATGGGTATTACGACAGGTGATGTTATATTATTAACTGGTTATTTTGACACCTTAGCCAATTCTATCCTACAAATACTTGCCGTTTTACCACAAATCGGTACTGGTTTTGAGTCCTTGCGATCGGTAGGTGAAATTTTAGAGTGTCCAGATTTAGAAAAAAATCAAGGGAAATCCTCAGTGCAACAAGTGAGGGGAGATTTTGCTTTTGATAATGTAAGTTTTTCCTATCAAGAGCATCAGGCAATTGATAATATTTGCTTTAAAGTCAATGCAGGAGAAACAATCGCTATTGTGGGACCTTCAGGCGGAGGAAAGTCTACCCTGCTCAATCTTGTCATTGGTTTTCTTCGACCTACAAAAGGTAAGATTTTCTTGGACGGTCAAGATATGGATTCCTTAGATTTAAGAACTTATCGACAATTCGTCTCGGTAGTTCCTCAAGAAACTATTCTTTTTGAAGGAACTGTACGGGAGAACATTCTTTATGGTTCTGTTGGCGTCAGCGAACAGCAGTTGCATCAAGCCATTGAAGATGCGAATGCTTATGAATTCATCAATAAATTACCCAAAGAACTGGATACTCTCATTGGCGAAAACGGAGCAAAACTATCAGGTGGTCAGCGTCAACGGCTTGCGATCGCACGTGCATTAGTTCGCAATCCGAAAGTCCTCATTTTAGACGAAGCAACAGCTTCTGTAGACACTGCATCAGAAGCCTTAATTCAAGAAGCACTCGAACATCTGATGCAAAATCGTACAACTTTTGTCGTTGCCCATCGTTTATCCACAATCCGAAATGCTGACCGAATTGTGGTCATGGATGGGGGGCAGATTGTTGAAATTGGCAAACATCACGAGTTGATGCAATACAACAATGGCTTATACGCCCGTCTCAATGCGTTGCAAACCTTATAAAATCTCCACAAGTTCTTTATTTTTTCCATCTATCTTAATAGATGTGTTCGGTGAAAGCAAGACACTTTCATTTCTACTACAAGGTGCAGTTTTCTATCTAAATTGCACTTTTTCCACTCCCTGGTATATTACAATTTATCTTTACACAATAAGGTTATCAATTATGCAATCCTACTTCTCATGCGATACTGCACTTCAATTCTTTGTCATAGTAGATTTGGCATCCATTATTTTTATTATGTTAGTTTCTACAGTTGGTCTAGCGCTCACTGAAACAATTGAAGCTAGAGATTAATGAGTAGTTAGTAGTTAGTTGTTAGTTGTTGGTTGTTGGTGGTTACTCCCCACTCCTTATTTTCAGATGCTACGACGACACGATCGCGACCTTCTTTCTTAGCGCGATACAGTGCGGCATCAGCTGCTGCGATCGTCATTTCTGGTGTTTTACCGTGTTCTGGAAACGTTGCTACTCCCAACGATACAGTTAGTGGACCAAACACTTGAGAGTGATGTTCTACTAATAGATGTTTGACACCTTCGCGTATAACTTCCGCACGGGTTTTAGCAACCTCAGTGGGTGCTTCTGGCAGTATAAGTATTATTTCTTCTCCTCCGTAACGGCAAGCAATATCACTGCTGCGAATTTGTGCGTGCAAAAATGTACCCAATTCTCGCAGTACCATATCTCCCGCGCTATGACCAAATGTGTCATTAAAGCGTTTAAAGTGGTCAACATCAAGCATGATAATAGATAAATCTTGCTGTTGGCGTTCTGCTCTTGCGAATTCCCTTTCTAAAGATTCTTCCATGTAGCGACGATTGAACAATCCGGTGAGGGGGTCGCGAATGCTCTGAGACTGGATGGCTTCGTGTAACTTTATGTTAGCTAGTGCTAAAGCGATGTGTTCGGCAACGGTTGTTGCCAAGTTTTGTTTGGCTGTGTTAAGTTTTCCTCGAACTTGAGAGCATAAATGCAATACGCCCATTGCTTCTCCCTGTGCCATCATGGGTACGCAAAGGGACTCTTTCATGCTCGAATTGTGATGCGCGTGCTTGCACAGAAGGTTAGAGCTAGAATTATCTACCCAATGAACTCGTCCCCGTCGCAACGCCCAACATTCATTTGGTGTAAAGAACTGATTCGTATCAAATGTTTCACCGCCCCAAGTTGCAACTGCCTCCACTAACCGTTTTGAGGAATTGATAATGTACACACCTCCCGATACATTTGGAAATAAGGGTTGAACGAGTTTTGCGATCGCTTCATGTGCTTCTTCAATACTCAAACAAGCTTGTAACATATCGCTTAATTTACTCATTTGAGCCGTCTCTTGATTACGAGTTTCTAATTCTTTCACCCAATTACTCAATTGTTCGTTAGCAAATTGTAGTTCTGACTCCACATACTTACGAGCAGTTATATCATTGCGAATAGCTATGTATTGATAGGATTTTCCATCCACATTCAAAAGTGGCACAATTGTTGTATCCACCCAATAATGAGTCCCGTCTTTCGCTTGATTTTTCAGTTCGCCTTTCCAAACACGTCCGCTAGAAATAGTTGCCCACATTTGCTTGAAAAATTCTTTTGAATGGTAACCAGAATTGATAATGCGGTGGTCTTTTCCCAAAAGCTCTTCCATAGAGTATTTTGAGATAGAGCAGAATTTATCGTTCACATACGTTATGATTCCACGACGATCTGTAATAGCTACAATCGCGGATTCATCTAGAGCAAATTTGATATTCGATAAATCTTTCAAAGATTGGGTTAATTCTTGAGTCCGTTCTGCCACTCTGATTTCAAGCTCATCCAGAAGCGATCGCAATTCCAATTCAATTCGCTGACGTTCTGCTATCTCATTCAACAGTTGGTTATTCGTTGCTTCTAATTGTGCGGGACTTGGAAAGGCTAATGCTAATGGAATTAATGGAAATAAAGACAAAGCTGTCACGCATGAGATGAAAGCTGCTATTGCTTTGACGAAACCAGATATCCAGTACGTTGGGAACCAAAGCGTCCAAATATCCATAATATGAGTCATGCCGCAAGCAACAATAAATGCTCCAAACAGCAAAAAAATTGAATAAAAAGGAACATCATGCCGTTTTTTGACAAAATAAACAAGCATGGCTGGAATTGAAAAATAAGCAATAGCTGTCAGCGCATCGCTCAAAATATGCAATCCCACTAACTCCGGCTTCCAAAGATAACAATGTCCGTGAGGAATGAACTGGTTTTGCAATAAAAAATCATTTAAAAAATTAAGCATATAAACTCTAAAATTATTAGGACATCTCAGTTTACCTAGACCTTATTTAATTTTCTTCATTAAATTTACTAAATTTTCCCTATTTTTTGAGCTATTGAGTGTTTTTCCAATGAGTACAAACACAATAACTTTTAAGAAAGTTTCGTAATTTCTCGGTTGCCTCCTAAATATATTGCAATCGCTCATCTATGGAGTAACCTTCTCTCAAGCAAAAAAGTCCCTTTTGTTACAATTATTGAGAAATCAACTACATAAAATAAAATCTGTCTTTGGTTAGATGTCGTTTCTCAAAAGCATTTACTTTTTATAAAATTGAGTACAGTGACTAGCGATCGGTAACCAGTGATTAGTGATAGCAGTCCTAAAATCATTTATGAAAAGTTTTAACTACTGTAGGGTGGGCATTGTCCACTACACAAGGCTTTTGTGCGGCATAGCCCTACCTACCACGTATATTTCAGAAATCAAATAGGATTGCTATAGTAATTGTTTACAGATTGAGCATTCAATATTCTAGATTTAGGTAACAAAGACAGGCGTCTCGCCTGTCCCACACCACTAACAACTAACCACCAACCACTAACCACTAACTAATTTCTATCAGCCCAAAAATCTGTTTTTAACTCATCAGTGATATCAATTATTTGCAAGGGATATTTTAGTCTTTTCCCATTGCGTACCACTTCCGTTTTAAACTTTTCTACATTAATTTTTATTTTGACTAATTTCCAGATAGCTTCTTCCCGAATATATTGGAGGTCAAAGTCCAGCATTGATGGATAACCCATAACGTCAGGAACTTGTCCGCGCAACTGCAACCAATTATTTTCATTAATGTCTGGAGGTTGTAGAAATTGAATTCGACCTGCAATAATACCTGATAAGCTAAATTTTTTGCCAAGAAAATCTTGAAACGCGGATTCAAGTTCGACAATACTAGTCTGCTGTTGCCATAGGGACGAAATGGAATCGTAAAATCTTGTAAAATTATTTGTTTCTACAGTATCATAGAAAGACATTAAAGTATCGTAAGCTAACTGCTTTGCTTGGATTTCTGTAGGTATTACAGGTTTTATATACTTACCATCTTCAATTAAGCCACTTAATATCAATTTGTCTCCATGGTCTTTAATCGTACCATCTTGAGATTTTTCTAGAGCGTAAATCTTCCAAAATCCGTTTTGTTTAATAAAATGAACTTTTATTGGTATTTTTGCACCAAATTGAGTAATGATATTACCCCCTATCCAGCTTTGGTAATTATTACGAGAACGGAATAGCCAAAAAGCCCGCTTGTAATTCATTAGAAAGTTGGCTTGCAAAAAATCAACTAAATCTGCTTGAGAGGTGTTATCTTGAAATTCCAAAGCAGTACTTTGGTATGCTTCCTTAATTTTGCCAAGAGCAATCAAGTGGAAAAAGGTATTGGCTACTTTTGGCAGTTGTCTAGTTGCAAAATAAATGCCCCCGGTAATAAGACCAGTCAGTAGTATAGGAAATCCGACAATCAGGGCAATAGTAATTCCTATATACAGTAATATTTGAGACATATACAGTAAACTTTCCTACACCTACTGAAGCTAATCTAAAAAGACTTACGGTTACATCAGAACTTTTTCGGAAATTTTCTCTGGTCACTTCATATTTCTTAAATCTTTACTTGCGAGTAAACCGCAGACCATAACTTTTCCCTATCCTCTACCCTCTACTCCCTACCCCCTAAAATCAATCATCGTTTGCCGATAGGCGTCTGGCATACCAATATCGAAAGTTTTACCTTTTACAACATAACCTATCATCCCCTCTGCCTGACGTAGTTGTTCGAGACAAGATGTCAATTGAAATTCACCCCGTTCCCGAAAATTACTTTGGATGTGTTCTTCTAGAAAGTCAAATATTTTGGCTGTTAGTACATATAGTCCAAATATACAAAGAAAGCGATCGCTCGCTATTCCTTCTACAACTAGGTTCTGCCTTGCGTATTCTATAGATGGCTTTTCGCGAACTTGAGTTAGTGTCAAAATCTCATTGAAGGAGTGCCAAACTCCTGTAACGCAACCAGCTTTATGGATGATTGTCTCTGGCATTTCTACTAACCCGACAACGTTTTGATGGACTTGTTCGTAAACGTCTAAAACTTGACGCGCACAGGATTTTTCTAGATTTGATGAGTAAATATGGTCTCCCAGCATGAGCAAGAATGTTTCATCTTTTACCCATTCTTTGGCACAGTATACTGCATGACCGTAACCTTCTTGCTCTTCTTGAGTCAAAATTGTAATTTTCTTGCCTAATTCTTGGAGATATTGACAGTATTCTTGGTTTTCTGAAGAAAGTTTGTTAAAAAGCTCTTGTTTCGGGGGAGTTTGGAAAAAATCTGCAAAAATTTCGCGATCGCTTGGTTGCACGACAATCCCAACTTCTTCAATTCCACCCGCGAGCGCTTCTTCCACAATGGCTAGAATCACAGGTTTTGCTCTGCCATCGCGATCGATAATCGGAAAAAGTTCTTTTTTGACAACTTTAGTAGCAGGAAACAGGCGAGTGCCAAAACCGGCGGCTGGAATCACAGCTTTTCTGACTTTACTTCGTTGCATAAAAAGTTAGAGTTGTATGCTTTGTGAAAATTAAAAATTAAAAATTAAAAATTAATTTTGCATCTAAAATGATACAAGCAGCATATTAACGTCTATCTGCCAAGCCACGAACCTTTAAAAATTATATCCGTGTATGTAGCTAAACTAATAACTCTGAAGATGGGGTCAGTTGACAAAGTGTCACTCACGAGATTCCCTGTATCATTTTAGAGACGATATTCTTTATTAGTGCAAGGAGTGATACCACTTCACCATATGTTTGCCACAAGTTACAATCGCAACCCTCCTAAATTAAGGACACGTTGCGAGATTCAAATGTTGCATCAAACTAGTGGACTGGTATAAACTATACATAAGAAGTGCTTGGTGGGCAAAACTCCAAGCGCTTTTTTGTGTATCGATTTAACAATATTTAATTTCTGTATAAGCATAAATTGCAACAACTATCTTCTTACAGTATCTGAGTTTAATTGCAAAAAAAGAAAAAGAAAGAAAGTAATAAATATTACAAGTATAAAGGCTATACACGTTACTGAACGCAAGGTCAATTTTCATATCAATCATAAATCTTTGCTTGCGCTCGCTACTTTACTGGGCTTCAGGTGAACTCAGTTTTAAGCAAAGCCGACATTTTCACTATCTAGATGTGCCATTTCTACCTCGAATGGAGGCTAATAATTCCTCAACCCACTGTTGGTTTGCTTCTGATAATGCAGGAGGCGGAACTCTTTGGCTGTAATCAATACGTTCGTTATAGCCAGCCCGCTCGCATACGCCATCAACAATTGCCTGCAAATCAACGCTCAATTCTTCATCTTCTAACAAAAGTGGCAAAGGAAAACTGGGAATTCGTTCGGGTAAATTGACGTAAAAGTTTAGCCTCTACTCCTAACTTTATCTCGTAATTTAACAAAACACTATAATTAATAAACAAGCCATTTTGAAACAGAATATGACGACAGTAGCCATCTTACCCATATATGATGCCAGTGGTCAAAAGTTCTACCGCGCTGTTGCAGATGATAAGTACTCGATTGGTAAAACTGCAGGACAGGCATTGGATGCTTTAACGGCTCAACTGGATGAAAGTGAATTTAGTACTTTACTATTACTTCAAAGTTTTTATCCCGATCGGTTCTTCAGTATTGAACAACAAAAACGTTTATCCGAACTCATGAATATGTGGAGAACTGCACGCGATGAAGGTATAGAGCTTTCACTGCAACTGCAAGAAGAGTTAGATAATCTTGTTGAGGCAGAACTCAAAGCAGCAACAGCTAGAACAGCTTCATTACTACAACAGCAAAGCCTATGAACCCAAAGTACACATTGGTTTCTAAGCGAGCTGGTCATCGCTGCGAATATTGCCACGCCCCAGAACTTGTCTTCAACTTGCCTTTTGAAGTAGAGCATATCATACCACTCAGTAAGCAAGGTACTGATTCTGAGGAAAATTTAGCACTTGCTTGTCGTTCCTGCAATCTTCATAAAAGCAATCGTACAAGCGGAGTTGACCCTGACTCAAATACCGAAGTTCGTTTCTTTCATCCTAGGCAAGATCGATGGGATGACCATTTTCAAGCGGATGAAATATCTGGAATGATTGTGGGAATAACTGCAATTGGGAGAGCTAGTGTTAACAGTTTAGAGATGAACAGCCAACCACAGGTTACTGCGCGACAACTGTGGATTCGTTTAGGTTTGTTTCCATAAGCATCTACAAATCTCAACACAAGCCTTACGCTATGGCTTCTTCTACGGACTCGGCACTTGGTTCAACCCTAATGGCGATGTGGCACAACAGGTGCGCCAGCAAAGGTTTCCAATCGTGGGCAATGGCAAAGGTGTATGGTTATGGTTACATATTGAAGATCGTTCCGCGATCGTTGCCCCCCACAAGACAATACTCCCTTTCCGCTCTTATGATTACTTCCTATAGCGGTTTTCAATTGGGTACAATACATAAAAAAGTTATGGAACCGCAGATGAACGCGGACGAACGCGGATGTATCTGTACTTCAATAAGAGTGAAAATTGCTATATATACGTAGGGTGGGCATTGCCCACCCTACAAAGCTAAAACGGGCGAGACGCCCGTTCCACAAGACAATTATTTCACAAGACAATTTTTAAGGTGTTGCAGTCAACTGAGAACCGCTTATTGTTAATGCAATCCTATCCACAAACGAAATTGTCGAAGCAATGGCATCAGCCACCTTCTCAACCAACCACAAAATTGACCAACTTTCCCGGCACCACAATCACCTTTTTAATTTCTTTGCCCTCAAGGTAACGCTGGACAATTTCTGATTCGCGGGCATACTTTTCCAATTCCGCTTTATCAGCTTGGGCGGGAACTTGAAGATCTGCACGCTTTTTGCCGTTAACTTGAATCACTAATGTGATTTCATCAGCAACCAAAGCAGATTCTTCATACTTGGGCCAAGCTTGTGTGTGGATTGACTCCACATTGCCCAATTGATGCCACAATTCCTCAGAAATGTGAGGCGCAAAAGGTGCTAACAACACAATTAAAGTTTGAATACCCTCTGCATAAATTGGTGAATTTTTACAACTTGCTTCAGTCATAGCATTGCTTAATTTCATCAATTCAGAGATGGCAGTGTTGAACTGATACTCACCTTCAACATCTTCTGTCACTTCTTTGATAGCAGTATGGATTGCCCGTCGCAAATCTTTCTCTGGTTTACTCAGTTGAGTTTGATTATCTCCAACCGCCCTTGGTTGATTTGCATACTCGCTAACCAATCGCCAAACCCGGTTCAAGAAGCGGAACTGACCTTCTACGTCAGTTTCTTCCCACTCCAAATCTTTTTCTGGTGGTGCTTTGAATAAGATGAACATCCGGGCAGTATCTATCCCATATTTTTCAATCACATCTTCCGGTGCAACACCATTTCCCTTAGATTTTGACATGGTAGCGTAAAGACGTTGCAGGGGTTCGCCCGTTTGGGGATCGCGAGGATCGTTTGGATTCACAAGATGAGAAGGAACCCACTTATCTTTTCCAGATTTATTGGGATTCATATAAGTTAACCCCTGTACCATGCCTTGAGTCAACAAGCGTTGGAAGGGTTCATCAAAGTTCAACAAGCCGCGATCGCGCAGAACTTTGGTAAAGAACCGCGAATACAACAAATGTAAAATCGCGTGTTCAATTCCACCAACATATTGATCCACTGGCATCCAGTCATTCACTTCCATTGAGTCAAAGACTTGCTTTTCATTCTTAGCATCAGGGAAGCGCAAGAAATACCACGAGGAATCAATAAAAGTATCCATCGTGTCTGTTTCTCGCAATGCTGGTGTTCCACAGGTTGGACAAGGTACATTAACCCAGTTTTCTAACTTAGCCAAAGGAGAAGGTCCGCGCCCGCTAAATTCTACATTATCTGGTAACAAGACGGGCAAATCTTCCTCTGGGACGGGTACATTTCCACAATTGGGACAACGAATTATAGGAATGGGTGCGCCCCAATACCTTTGGCGTGAAATTAACCAATCTCGCAAGCGGTATTGAACTCTTGCTTTGCCAAAACCTTGCTTTTCGGCGTATTCCACCATCGCTTGTTTTGCCTCTGTGGATGCCATGCCGTTAAATTGACTGGAATTAATGACAACACCTGGTTCTGTATATGCTGCTTGCAGCCCTTCTTTTGAAGTGGGTTTGTTTGCCTCTTCTGTAGGCACAATAACGACTTTGATGGGTAAATTCTTTTCTTTAGCAAACTTAAAATCCCGTGCATCATGTGCCGGAACACCCATCACTGCACCCGTACCGTATTCATACAGCACGTAGTCAGCAATCAAAATAGGAATTTCTTCCCCAGTAAATGGATTGATTGCTTTGCCACCTGTGGGAATACCCCGCTTGGGTTTATCCTCAGCAGTTCGTTCCAATTCACTTTGATTGGAAACTTCTTTGACAAAAGCTTCTACCTCTGCTTGATTTTCTGGCGTTGTAACTTGCCGTGTCAAAGGGTGTTCTGGTGCTAACACCACATAACTGACACCATAAACTGTATCTGGGCGAGTGGTGTACACGCCAATTTTTTCTTCCAACTCAACAATAGGGAACTCTAAGTATGCCCCTGTTGATTTACCTATCCAGTTTGCCTGCATCAACTTAACACGTTCGGGCCAACCGGGCAATTTGTCGAGGTCGTTCAACAATTCTTCGGCGTAGTCGGTTATTTTGAAGAACCACTGTCGCAAAAGTTTGCGCTCAACTTTTGCCCCACTTCGCCAAGAACGTCCTTCGCTATCGACTTGTTCGTTAGCAACTACTGTTTGGTCAACGGGGTCCCAGTTAACGGCTGCTTCTTTTTGGTAAGCCAAACCTGCTTTGAAAAACTGCAAGAAAATCCACTGAGTCCATTTGTAATAGTCTGGCGAACAAGTGGCAACTTCACAGTCCCAATCAATGGAGAAGCCCAAGCGCTTTAATTGCTGGCGCATTTGGACGATATTTTCATACGTCCATTTTGCTGGGGGTATACCTCGGTCAATGGCAGCATTTTCTGCAGGCAAACCAAAAGCATCCCAACCCATGGGATGTAGCACCCGATACCCTTGCATACGTTTGAGGCGAGCGATCGCATCGGTAATGGTATAATTACGGACGTGACCCATGTGCAGGCTGCCCGAAGGATAGGGGAACATGGACAAGGCATAGTATTTTGGCTTGTTCTTTTCTGTTGGTTTTTTATCCAAGCCTTGTTCTGTCCATGTTGTTTGCCATTTTTCCTCAATTTCTGCTGGGTTGTATCGGGACTCCACCGAAAATACTCCTACTACAATTTGTAATTTCTGTCTACTTCCATATTTTAGATGCTAGCCAGGAAATATCCCAAAATAATTGTTCTCTTGTCTCTAGTGGTAGCACATTCCACGAGCCACAATAGAAACATAGGCTTTATAATACATAGCCTTATGTTTTAAAGGGAGTTTGTTATCGGTGGTCTTACAAGTAAAAACCAGTACTTACGAAGCTAAAACTCAAGAAATTGCCAAGCAACTGCTAGCAGCAACGCAGGAAAGCCGTTCTTTCTTTGCAGCATTGCGAGATCAAATGCGCTGGGATGACAAGTTATTGGCTTGGGCAATGAGTAATCCTGGGTTACGGGTGCAGCTATTCCGCTTTATTGATACTCTTCCGGCTTTACGCAGCAAACCAGAAATTGCAGCGCACTTACAAGAATATTTGGGTGATGAGACAGTAGAATTACCAGCAGCTTTGAAGGGTATGCTGAATTTTGCTCATCCCGACTCCGTACCGGGACAAGTTGCTGCTACGACTGTTGCCACAGCAACAGAAACATTAGCTCATAAATATATCTCTGGAGATAATATTAAGCAAGCACTCAAAACTATTGAGCGACTGCGTAAGGAAAAAATGGCTTTCACCGTAGATATACTAGGTGAAGCAGTTATTACGGAAGTAGAAGCACAGTTTTACTTAGAACGATATCTGGACTTGATGCAGCAACTGGTGGAAGCATCTAAAAATTGGTCGCCAGTTCCTGCGATTGACTTAGCTGATGGAGAACCTTTACCAAAAGTCCAGGTTTCTGTCAAACTCACAGCGTTTTATTCTCAGTTTGACCCTCTAAATGCTCAAGGTAGTGAAGAACAAGTAAGCGATCGCATCCGTATTCTTTTGCGTCGCGCTCGAGAACTCGGTGCTGGTGTTCACTTTGATATGGAACAGTATGCCTACAAAGACTTAACTCTCAGCATCTTGAAAAACATTTTACTAGAAGAGGAATTTCGGAATCGAACCGATATTGGTATCACAATTCAAGCTTACTTACGCGATAGCGAACAAGACTTGCAAGCTTTGATTGCATGGGCTAAGCAGCGCGGTTACCCAGTGACAATTCGCTTGGTGAAAGGTGCGTATTGGGATCAGGAAACTATCAAAGCTTCTCAAAAACATTGGGAACAGCCTGTATACAATGATAAAGCAGCTACAGATGCTAACTTTGAGCACCTGACGGAATTGTTGTTACAAAATCACCAATACGTGTATTCCGCTATTGGCAGTCATAACGTGCGTTCTCAAGCACGGGCTATAGCGATCGCAGAATCTTTAAATGTCCCCCGTCGTTGCTTTGAAATGCAAGTTCTCTATGGCATGGGTGACAAAATAGCCAAGGCTCTAGTTGATAAGGGATATCGGGTGAGAGTTTACTGTCCCTATGGAGAACTTTTGCCGGGAATGGGTTATCTGATTCGTCGTCTGTTGGAAAACACGGCTAATAGCTCTTTCTTAAGACAAAATATGGAGAATCGTCCGGTAGAGGAGTTGATAGCTCCGCCTGTTGTAGGACAAGGGGACAAGGGGGACAAGGTAGACAAGGATAACTCTCCTTTCCCCCCCTCTCCCCCTCTCCCCATCCCCCCCTCCTCTTTCACTGGTGCGGCGGATACGGATTTTGCTGAGGAGACCCAGAGAAGGGAGGCGAGTGAGGCTTTTCAATTTGTCCGAGGGCGACTTGGGAAAACTTATTTGCCTTTGATTAATGGTGAGTATGTCAGCACTCAACAGACGATTGATTCTGTTAACCCTTCTAATTTTACTGAGGTGGTTGGTCAGATTGGGTTGATGAGTGTCGAACAAGCCGAACAAGCTATGCAAGCGGCAAAGGCTGCTTTTCCTGCTTGGCGCAAAACACCTGCGAAGGAACGAGCGCGAATATTGCGGAAAGCGGCGGATTTGATGGAACAACGCCGTGCGGAACTTTCTGCTTGGATAGTTTTGGAAGTTGGAAAACCATTGCGGGAAGCTGATGGTGAGGTTTCTGAGGCGATTGATTTTTGTCGCTATTACGCTCTGGAAATGGAGCGGTTAGATGAGGGTTATAATTACGATGTTTCTGGGGAAACAAATCGTTATATTTATCAGCCTCGTGGTATTGCTGTGGTGATTTCTCCTTGGAATTTTCCATTGGCGATCGCAACGGGTATGACGGTTGCTGCTCTGGTTGCTGGTAATTGTACTCTGTTGAAGCCTGCGGAAACATCTTCTGTCATTACAGCCAAACTGACAGAAATTTTGGTGGAAGCTGGAATACCCAAAGGAGTGTATCAATACGTCCCAGGAAAGGGTTCTCAGGTTGGTGCTTATTTAGTGAATCATCCGGACACTCATGTCATTGCTTTTACTGGTTCTCAAGAGGTAGGTTGTAGAATATACGCAGAAGCAGCGGTTCTTAAGCCCGGTCAAAAGCATATGAAACGTGTTATTGCTGAGATGGGTGGTAAGAATGCGATCGTCATAGATGAAAGTGCCGATTTAGACCAAGCTGTGGTTGGGGCTGTACAGTCGGCATTTGGTTATAGCGGACAAAAGTGTTCTGCTTGTTCGCGAGTCGTAGTCTTGGAATCGGTGTACGATACGTTTGTACAGAGGTTTGTAGAAGCGACAAAATCTCTGAATATTGGTGTACCCGAGCATCCTAGCACTCAAGTTGGACCCGTGATTGATGCTAATGCACGCGATCGTATCCGGGAATATATTGAAAAAGGTAAGGCTGAGGCAAAGGTTGCTTTGGAAATGCCTGCACCGGATAATGGGTATTTCATCGGACCTGTAATTTTTACAGATGTTTCTCCAAATGCCATCATTGCCCAACAAGAAATTTTTGGTCCGGTTGTAGCAGTTATTAAAGTGAAGAATTTTCAGGAGGCTTTAGCTGTTGCAAATGGGACAAATTATGCCTTGACAGGAGGGCTTTATTCCAGAACTCCTTCCCATATTCAATTGGCTCAAGAAGAGTATGAGGTAGGAAACTTGTACATCAATCGCACAATTACAGGTGCGATTGTGGCTCGACAACCGTTTGGCGGGTTTAAACTTTCTGGAGTTGGTTCTAAGGCGGGGGGTCCCGATTACTTGCTGCAATTTCTAGAACCACGGACTGTGACGGAGAACGTTCAGCGTCAGGGTTTTGCACCTATTGAAGGGGCTGAATAGTTCTGTTGGGTGGCTAATAGACCTAGGCGTGAAAAGAATGTAAGGGCGCAAGGCATTGCGCCCCTACCAAGACTTTTGCAACATGAGGCGCACTCAGCAAGGATTTTGTTAAAAAATTATTTCTAGAGAATTCAGTATGGAGAAACTTCGATAAACAATGGAAAAAAGAACAAAATCCGCATTAATACGAGCATATTTATCGTTACAGCAAATTGTTGGGCAGTTGTATAGCAATCCTATCTGATTTGTGAAAATTTGCAGCCCATAGCTCTGCGGTAATTTAGGATTTAAAACACGAAAGATGCTGATACCGTTTTCAGATGAAGATGCTCCCGAAAAAACTCTACCATCTGTGGCATCTCTCCTTACCCCCCTTAATCCCCCCTTATAAAGGGGGGAAACAGGAAACTTATTTTCCTCCCCTTTATAAGGGGAGGTTAGGAGGGGTAAAAATAATATGCAGCTTCATATTAAATTGGTATGAGAGAGTAAATGAGCGTACAACGCAAGAAGTTTAGAAGCTTGGCGATACTCAGTGTAATCTGGATGTTTGGGATGGTATGCGATCGCATTTGGTTTGCATTGGATCGTTCTACACCAGCTTGGGATCAGGCTGATTATTTAACGGGTACGTTAAACTATTGGCAAGCTTTGCAAAATCCGCAATGGTGGAACCAAGATTGGTGGCAAAGTTTATGGTTGTTGTCTTCAAAAATACCGCCTTTGACTTATATCCTTGCAGCTGGCGTTCAGAATATCTTTGGTACTGGCCCAGATGAAGCGACTCTGGTTATGCTTCTATTTAGCGGAGTTTTACTGGGATCGGTTTATGGCTTGGGAAAGGTGTTGTTTGGTGAGGCTGTAGGTTTGTGGGCAGCTTTCCTGTGTCAAGTTTTACCTGCCCTTTATCGTTTTCGTCTAGATTTTCTACTAGATTATCCTTTGGCTGCGGTTGTAACTTTGAGTTTCTTTTTCTTGAGTGTTTGGCGAAGTTTTGACACCTTAGAAACTCTGAAGAAGCGGAGGGTTGTTGAGTGGTTATGGGCGCTAGCGTTTGGGTTGTCGTTTGGATTAGCGTTGTTAGTTAAGCAAACGGCTTTGATATTTCTTTTAATTCCAATAGTATGGCTTGGGGTGGGGACTTTACGACATCGCCGTTGGAAACGTTTTGTTCAATTGGTGGGTGGTTTGTGTTTGTCGGTGTTGGTAATGAGTCCTTGGTATCGTACAAATTGGCTAATCGTTCTAACTTCTGGAAAACGAGCAACTATAGATTCTGCCATTGCTGAAGGTGAAGCACCTCTCAATACATTACAGGCGTGGATTTATTACTGGCAACAATTACCAAATCAAGTTTCTCTTCCACTGTTATTAGTGCCGATTGTTGCTTTACTACTTTATTGGGGTCGGTTGGGGTTTAAACAAAGAAGACAAGAAGACAAGGGAGACAAGGTAGAATCTTCATTGAAATGGTTAGCAGTATTTTTGGTAGGTTCATATTTATTATCATCTTTGAATATTAATAAAGATAGTCGTTATGCGTTACCATATTTACCTACATTAACTGTATTTTTAGCATATGGATTGACCCGGTTATCTCATCTTTGGGGAAAGCGAATTCGATGGTGTACGGCGGCTTTGGCAGTCTTGCTTATGTTGTTTAACTTGTTTCCTGTTGGAGGTTTTCTTGGCAGTTGGGTAACACAAGCTTTGAGTCCAAATCAGTATTATCCTTATATGGCAGAGGAATTACCTCATAAACGGGTCATTGCTCAGATTATCCAAACAGAACCATTATTACGTTCTACTTTAGGAGTTTTGCCATCAACAGCAGCAATTAATCAACACAATTTCAATTACTACGGAGCGTTACAAAATTTTCAAGTTTACGGGCGTCAAGTGGGGACGAGAAAGAAATTTATCGATAGGGATGTGCGATCGCTAGAATGGTTTCTCACCAAGACAAGTAACCAAGGATCTGTTGGAGAAACCCAAGCAAGTATGACACAAGCTGTCGAGCAAAGCGGAATTTTTCAACTCAGCAAATCTTGGAATTTACCTGATGGTAGCTCAATAAATCTCTACCACAAACAAACACCAGCAGTAGAAGTCAAACAAATCAGTAACACAAATATCTTGCCCAATCGCCTAACTTTATCTCAAGTTGCAGTTCCAGAAAAAGCTCCACCAGGAGTTCCAGTTCCTGTAACTTATGAGTGGTCTGGTTCGTGGGAAAAACTACAAAATGGCTTAGTTCTGCTAACTTGGAAAAACAAGACTTCCCAAGCCCCAGTCCCTAGTACCCAATCCCCATCCTGGATACACGATCGCGCTATAGCAATGGGGGCTTTGCGTTCTAGTGTTAAAAAACCAGAAGGTACATTCAGGGTAATAGAAAGAATGGCAATGCTTCCTCCTGCTGATATTGCACCGGGTATTTACTCGTTACAAGCAACTTATCTTAACAGATTGTCAGGAGAAAGTTATTCCATTCAAGTGCCAAATGTAACATTACAAATTGACCCTCAAGCCCCTGCTACACCAGCACCAGAGTTAGATTTAGTGACTCAATTAAGAGTTTTAGGTACAAAGTTACCAAAGGGAACGGAGGCATTAAGTCAAATTTTTGATGAAGTAGGACGTATCAATCAATACGATCCAATACAGGATTATTTGGTACAAGCACGGTTAACCATGGAATATCGCTTACAAGAAATTCCCTCAAATCGAGATTGGGCATATACATTGGCTTTGGCAAATGTTCTACAGCGACGAGTAGAAGGTGCAATTTCTGCTTTACAAAAAGTGACTCAGTTAGATTCAGAAAATCCCTACTCTTATGCTTATCTAGCATTTGTTCAGCTATATAATTGGCAACCAGGAGCCGCACAAAAGTCTCTTGAGCCTAGTTTGGTAAAAAATCCAAATATACCTGAAATAAAAGCTCTTTCTGGTGCTGCTGCTTTAATGCAAGGCAATCTGGTTAAAGCATGGCAAATTTTGAATAACCAATAACTAAGTTAAATACCTCATAAGTACTGATTCTAGTTGAACGATACCGATGGGTTTGCTGAGACAGTCGCTAGCACCTACTTGTTTGACTCGTTCGCGATCGCAAACTACAATTAATGGTGTCATCATAACAACTGGCAAATCTTGTAGATCGGGTTGTTGTCTGACTTGTATTAGCAAATCCCACCCAGTGATATCTCCTAACTCCACATCTAATAAAATTAAATCGGGCTGTTGGTTTCTCACGAGTTCTAAAAATCCATTACCGTGACTGACTCGCTCAACCTGATAACCTATTGTTTGAAGATAATCTTGTAGCAAGATCGCGGTATGTTCTTCGTGTTCTACGAGCAAAATACGTTTTGTCTTGGATGAGAAGGTAGGTAGGAGAGTAGGAGAAAGGGATTCAAGGGGAGAAATATCTATATTTTGATGTTCTTCATCGGGCAGAAATAAGGTAAAACGGCTTCCCTGTCCTAATGTTGATTCTACAGTCACGTCTCCACCATGTAACCGCACTAACTTGCGTGTTAGTGCTAAACCTAAACCCGTCCCTTCGTATTGACGATTGAGGCGGCTATCAAGTTGTTTAAAAGGTTCAAATAAAAATTGAAACTGATTGGAATCGATACCGATACCTGTATCTATGACTGTAAATGCAATGCCTTGTGGTAGTTTTTTGATTTCTAGGGTTACCTTTCCTTTCTCTGTAAATTTGATTGCATTCGATAAAAGATTCAGTAACATTTGTTTCAGGCGACGCTCATCAGCTACACAAGTACTGACTTGTTCGTCAATTTCTACTGTTAGGAGCAGTCCTTTTTCTAGGGCGCGATCGCTAACTGTTGATATAACATAATTACAGATATCTTCTATATGTAAAGGTGATAGAAAAAGTTCTTCTTTCCCTGCTTCTACCTTAGAAAGATCGAGAATGTCGTTAATCAAAGCTAAAAGGTGTTCTCCACTGTCGTAAATACAGCTAATATACTCTTTTTGTTTGTCGTTTAAAGAACCAACAATTTCTTGTTGCAGCAATTGAGATAATCCCATGATTGCATTTAAAGGTGTTCGTAGTTCGTGACTCATTGTTGCCAAAAATTCACTTTTTGCCTTACTTCCTGCTTCTGCTGCCTCTTTACTTTCTACCAGTTTTAATTCTGTTTGTTTGCGTTCAGTAATATCTTCGAGCATCACTAGGTAAAATTTAGGTTCGCCATTTGCGCCTGGAATTAGAGATATACTTAAATGCGCCCACACTAATCGACCCTCTCTATGCAGAATACGCCTTTCCATGTCTAAGTGTTCTCGAACTCCTGACAGTAACTCTTGGTAAAGTTCTAAATCTCCTATATTATTAAAGATATAATCTGTGAAATTCTTACCACATAACTCTTGTTGAGAATATCCTAACATTTGACATAATGCTGGATTAATATCCGCAATTCTTCCATGCATTTCGATAAGTCCAATACCCATGGAAGAATTTTCGACAATGGCTCTAAACCATGCTTCACTTTGCTGTAGGGCTTCTTGTGCAGCATTACGCTCGCTAACTTCTACTGCTAAGGATACAAAATCCGCGATCGCACTTGCAAAGTTCTCTTCTTCTAATGTCCACTGACGGCTACTTCCTATATGTTCGTGACACACAACACCTATGAGACGCCCTCCCAACCAAATTGATGCATCTAATAGAGATGAAATGCCGAATACAGAAAGATACGGTTCTGATAATTCTTGAGTTAGCTCATTCTGTGGTGCGTTATCAGATGCTATGATACGCTGTTCTTCTAAAGCTTGGAAATAAGTAGGATAATTTGCTTTAATAAGTGACGTACCTTTGGTATGGCGTTTTGTTACTAAATTATATAAATCTACACATTCAAGTTTTGAGCTATCTCGATTGTATAACCACACACTAACACGTGCCACATCTAAAGTTTGGGCAGCCGCTTCTGTAATTTCCTCTAGTGCCGCTTTAATATTTCCTTTATGAAAAGTTTGACTTCGAGCCAGTTGTACTAAGGTTTGGCTTTGCTTATAAAGACGATTTTCTTTTTCTCTCCAAACATTTTCTGCTTGCTTTTGGGTTGTGATATCTCGAATCGCGATCGCCTGCATTTGCTGTCCTTGGTAAAGAACCTTTTTACCTTGTATTTCAACTGGAAAAGTAACACCGTTTTTCTTAACTACAACTCCTTCATACAGTTTTTCGTATCCGGAAAGAATATTTTTTTGGACTAATTTTTGTGAGTCAGGAGTAAACAGTACAAAAGCACTTTTGCCAACTAATTCAGAGACTTCATAGCCACTCAAGCTAATTAAAGAACTATTAACATCTATGACGAGCGCGTTCTGGTGTATTATAAGACCCTCGAAGCTTGCTTCAGATAGACATTTAAATCGGGCTTCTCCTGATGGAGAAGATGTTTTATCCAGCTTCTGAGGGTTGTCGTTAGGTTTTGACACATCAAGTGGGTCATTTTGAGAAATCGTGACCTGTTGTTGATTGTTCTTGATAGATTGACACGGCTGTTGCTCGCTTGCACACGATAGGATTGGCTGCAACCGTTGAGATACGATCTCTATATTCTTGAAAAAGTCTGGTCTGCTCATGCTTACCGCTCGTTGTCGCGTCGCCTTATCTTATAAGTCACCCGCGATCGCAATTGCTAAATCTAGAACTAGCACGCGATCGGGTAAGACAATCTGGACTTTTTAACATCTTTATGAACCTTTAAGTATAAGTTCAAATTTGCTTTTTTAAATATGGAATCATGATGAAATATCTACATTAGGATATATAAAAATGGGCATTGGGCATTGAGCTTTTCCCTACCCCCTACCCGCTACCCCCTTCTCCCCCTATCCCCTACCCCCTACTCCGTATCATTGACCTATAGAAAGATACAAAAGTGCCTAATTGCTGTAAAAATTGAATATATGTCCTAGTGGAGGTGGAGCAATGGCGGATGATGGCGTAAGAATTGTCTCCTTAATTCCCGGAGGCACGGAAATCTTGGCGGTACTGGGGTTGACCGATGCTATTGTGGGTCGCTCTCATGAATGTGACTATCCCCCAGAAATTAAACATCGCCCTGCTTGTACGCTAGCGCGTATAAATACCAATGCCTCTAGCAATGAAATTCATGGTAAAGTTAATAATCTGTTACAATCTGCTTTAAGTATTTATCAGATTAAAATAGATCTTTTGGAAAAGTTACAACCGACTCACATTGTTACCCAAGATCAATGTGATGTTTGTGCTGTAAGCTTAAAAGATGTAGAAGAAGCAGTTGCAAGTCTTACCAAGATTACGCCTAAAATCGTTTCTTTACAGCCGAATGTTCTTCAAGATGTTTGGACAGATATTGAGAGAGTCGGTCATGTTTTTGGTATTGACTCGCGGCTCATACTGGAGAATTTGGAAGCAAGGGTCAAAATAGTAGAACAAAAAACGCAAGGTTTGTCCAAAACAGAACATTTGCCTACAGTCGCTTGTATTGAGTGGACCGATCCCTTGATGGTGGCTGCTAATTGGATTCCTGAATTAGTGACTCTAGCCGGAGGACAATCTCTTTTCAGCGTTGCGGGTCAACCTTCTCCGCCTTTGACTTGGGATACGCTTATTTCTAACAATCCAGATATCATTATTTTCATGCCTTGCGGCTTCGATTTGCATCGAACTCGTCAGGAAGCGCAGTTGGTATGCAAGCACCCAGAATGGGAACAACTCCATGCTGTTCAAAGTGGCAGAGTTTATATTACTGATGGCAATGCTTACTTCAACCGTCCGGGACCAAGATTGGTGGATTCTTTAGAAATCTTGGCTGAAATTTTGCACCCGGAGATTTTTCAGTACGGTTATAAAGGACAAGCTTGGGAACTTTTGTAAATTATAAATTATGAATGCTGAATGATATTTTGGTTTCATAATTTATAATTCATAATTCATAATTTATTGAGCCATTCAATAAGTGGTCTTAACGTACCAGGTAACGCTGTTTCACTCACAGTGACAGTGTGTTTTTTGCCATTGTCTTCTACTGTCAATTTATATTGAAAGCGATCGCGTTAAGTAGATGATGCTGTTATTTGTGCTGGTAAATTGAAAAAATCTGCTGCTTCTACTAATTGAGGGAGTTGCTTTGCTTTCTCTTGAGAAAGGCTCGCTGTGTCAACAGTTTTTTTCTTTGTTATGCCAGCAAAACCGCCCATTCTTTCACACGAGATTCGCATAATCTATAAGCATTTATAAATGCTACAAAACTCCGACTTTTTGCCAAGCATTCTGCACCGCTTTTTGTTCTAGACTATCTTGACCGTAGAGTTCTCCAGCAACCTTTAGAACGCATGAGATAACTGGGAAGATCTTCACTGTTTTTACCATCAAAGATAGTTAGTTCGGCGTTTTTGACCGGGAGAGACGGCAAAATTGACAGCACCTACAACGTTTCGTCGTCCGCGAAACTGTGCTGAAACATTTAATGTGCGAAATGCCCATTCCCGTTGTTGAGGATTGCCATTAACTGCTAGGTTTTCCAGCATATGAGGCGGAATGATACAACAGATCGAACATCGGACGTTCACTTGATGCTGGCATCCATTGCTACGATATTTTTTCTTTCTTTACGATCGCATTTAATAAAGATGAAGGTGTTTTGTATAAGATAGGACTCTATTTGATTTTTGAAATACACGTAGGTAAGGCTATGCCGCACAAAAACTTTATGTGGTAGGCTTTAGCCCTACCTACAGTACTTTGATTTTTTCACAAATCAGATAGGATGACTATAGATAACTTTACTTGACTCTATTTTTTCATAAATTGACTTTGGAATCTGTATCTTCAGAACAGTCATTCAAGGAAAAATCTCGCAAACAAGCATAAAAATCGTTCTTCCATGCCCGATGCCCAATGCCCTTTTCCATCCTTGTAAAAACCATTTAGAATCAGTACACTGAGGAGAAGTCAGAGTGCTGGGGCAGGTTGAGATGACTATCGAAGAAGCATTAGTAATTATAGATACAGCGCTGCGTCCAGAGTCTTTAAGTGACTTACAAGAATTAATATTACGTCATTCCTGGGAAGGAAAGAGTTATCCAGAAATCGGAGAAATTTGTGGTTATGACCCTAACTATGTAAAAGACGCAGGATCGAAGTTATGGAAATTACTTTCCAAAAGCTTAGGTGAAGAAATATCTAAAAGCAATTTCCGAACAGTTTTCAGACGGCTTGCAGCAGCAGAAGGCAAAGCACCACAGACTCAAGCAGGACAACAGGGAGATAGTGAAGAAAATTCTACTACCTCATCTGCTCGCCCTCAAGCCCCAAGCCCCAAGCCCCAAACTCCAAGCCGCAAACAAGATTGGGGTGATGCAGTGGATGTCCCTATTTTTCTGGGGCGCGAGCAGGAAATCAATACGCTTCGACAATGGATAGTAGAAGAAAACTGTCGGTTAATTGCATTGTTGGGAATGGGGGGTATCGGTAAAACAGCATTGTCGATCGAATTTGCAGAACAGATTCAAAATGAGTTTGAGTATGTTATTTGGCGAAACCTTCGCAATGCCCCAACTATAGAAGATTTGTTACTCAGCTTACTGCAATTTTTATCTAATCAACAAGCCACGGAAGCAACTCTACCAAAAGACGTAAATGGCAGAATTTCTCGATTAATCGATTATTTACGCTCCTCTCGTTCCTTGCTTGTTTTAGATAATGCTGAAACAATTATGGGTGGCGGCAATCGCGCCGGACAATATATAGAAGGATATGAGGGTTATGGCGATTTGTTCCGACGCATAGGAGAAACTCGCCATCAAAGTTGCTTGTTGTTAACAAGTCGTGAAAAACCTAAAGAATTTGTTGTGCTAGAAGGGGAAATGCTTCCCGTTCGCTCATTACCAATTACTGGTTTACCTCAAACAGATGTTAGAGAAATATTAAGAGCAAAAGGTCAGTTTTCTGGTTCGGAGAATGAATGGCAATTTCTGATTTCTCACTATGCTGGCAATCCTCTAGCGTTGAAAATTGTGGCGGGAGGAATTCTAGATTTATTTGATGGTAGTATTTCTAATTATTTGGAAATTTTAAATCAAGGAACTTTGATTTTTGATGATATACGCGACCTCTTAAAGCTTGATTTTTTAAGATTGTTAGAATTAGAAAAAGAGGTGATGTACTGGCTGGCAATTGAACGAGAACCAGTTTCTTTATTGGAGTTGAGAGAATATGTTATTTCTCCAGAAGCTAAGCAAAAATTACCGGAAACTTTGAGAGGATTGGGTCAGCGATCGCTTGTTGAAAAAACAGCCAATGGTTTTACTCAACAGCCTGTAGTGATGGATTATATTATAGAGCGATTGATTGAGGAATCTTATCAAGAGGTAGTGAGTGGAGAAGTAAAAATTATTCAGAATCATTCATTATTAAACGCCCAAGCAAAAGACTATATTAGAGAAGCTCAAACTCGTCTGATTGTGAAACCACTTATAGACAAGCTTCTAGTTGGTAGCGATCGAACAAAATTGGAAGATAGGCTCAAGAAAATTTTGGAAAAAGAGCGAGAAAAGATACAACTAGAACCTGGATATGTAGCAGGTAATATTCTTAATATTTTATCTCAATTAAAAATCGATCTCACTGGCTATGATTTTTCTCACTTAACTGTATGGCAAGCGTATCTCCAAGATACCTGTTTGCAAAAAGTTAATTTTACTGGTGCAGATCTGGCAAAATCAGTTTTTGCCGAAACATTAAGTAGTGTCACATCAGTTGCTTTTAGTTCAGATGGCGAACTGCTAGCGACAAGTGATGTGAATTGTGAAGTACGATTATGGGAAATTAAAGATGTTCAAATTAGATACATAGCATCTTTAAAAGGGCATACAAACTGGGTGCATTCTGTGGCATTTAGTCCCGTGTCTTCTAGCAAACCTGAAGGGATGATAGCGAGTGGAAGTGAAGACCAAACTGTTCGGATTTGGGATATTAGTAAAGGTGAATGCATCCAAGTGTTGCAAGGACACACGCGCCGGGTTTGGTCTGTAGCTTTTAGTCCCAAAGCAGTAGATTCGACCTTAGAAGGCATTGTTGCTAGTGGTGGCGATGATTGCACCATTAAACTCTGGGATGTAACCACAGGAGAATGCTTGAAAACTTTGCACGAACACACTGCAGGTGTGAGTTCGGTTGCTTTCCATCCTCACGGAAATTTACTTGCTAGTGGTAGTGGAGATGGCACAATCCGTTTTTGGGAGATCGCTGAGGATCGGTCTTTGAAAGTCCTGGAGGGACACGGCGGGAGCGTCAGTTCAGTTGCTTTTAGCCCTGATGGCAGTTTGCTTGCAAGTGGAAGTGAAGATGGAACTGTCCGTTTGTGGGATGTGAAAGAGGCAAGCTGTATAAAAACAATACAAGGACATATGGGTTTAGTTTGGTCGGTAGCTTTTAGTCCTGATGGTAGTTTGCTTGCAAGTGGAAGTGAAGACAGAACCGTGCGTTTATGGGATATATCGGAGGGGAACTGCATTAGGATTTTAGACAGACATACTAACCGTGTTTGGTCTGTAGCTTTTCATCCCATTTTTCAAGATGGGCTTGGTAGCATTTTAGTGAGTGGTAGCAAAGACCAAACTGTAAGACTGTGGAATGTTGCTAACGGCAGTTGCTTGAGAACTATACGCGGATACACTAATTGGATAGGATTGATTAGTTTTAGTCCTGATGGCAAGTTGTTGGCTAGTGCAAATGAAGATCGGACAGTCATGCTATGGGATGTTGCTGATGGCAAATGTCAAGCGGTTTTGAAAGGGCATACCCATCAGGTTTGGTCTGTGGCGTTTAATCTTGATGGAAAAATTTTAGCGAGTGGTAGTGAAGATCGTACAGTCCGTCTGTGGAATGTGAATGACAGCCGATGCGTTCGTGTTTTATCAGGGCATACTAGTCGCGTGTGGTCTGTCGCTTTTAGTTCGGATGGTAAAACTTTGGCAAGTGGGAGTGGAGATTGCACGATTAAAATATGGGATGTAGATAGCGGTAAGTGCAGGAGAACATTAAACGAACACGCGAGTTTGGTTTGGTCAGTTGCTTTTTGTCCCGCTTCTGTCAGTGGCTCGTATAAAGATGGAATATTGGCAAGTGGTAGTGGCGATCGCACAATTAAAATATGGGATATTAATACTGGTGAATGTATAAAAACTTTAGAAGGGCATAAAAGTTGGGTATTTAGTGTTGCCTTTAGTCCTGACGGTAAGATATTAGCGAGTTCTGGTGCTGATGGAACTATTAGATTGTGGGATATCTCAGAAGGGACTTGTATAAAAATCTTAAAGGTAGATACCAAACTAATTTTGCAACTTGCTTTTATGCCGACAGTAGGAAGGCAAAATATGCCAACCTTGCTAGCTTGTGGAAGTGACGATCGCAAAATCCGTATTTGGGATATTTCCCAAGGTGAATGTATTACAGTTTTACAAGGGCATGACGCTTGGATTTGGTCAGTTGCATTTAGCCCAGATGGTAAAATTTTAGCCAGTGGCAGTCAGGATGAAACAATCAAGTTGTGGGATATGAATACGCATGAAAATATCAAAACTCTTGTGCCTGAAAAACCCTACGAAGGAATGAATATTACTGATATTAAGGGGTTAAATCAAGCAAATATTGCTACCTTAAAATCTTTGGGGGCAGTAGAATTCGGGATGGAAGGAGAAGAGAAAGATTCAATATAAGGAAAAGTGGTTAGCGAGTGGGTATATATATGGTATTGAATATATATTAAATTGCTGAGTAACTGTAAATGCTAAAGCAAAATACTAAACCCTCCAAAACCAACAACCCTCCTATCACGTTAATCCTTCAGGTTTTTACCTGGATAGAAGTTCTTGTCCTTACAGCAGCGAGCATTGTCTTGTTCTTTTTTCCGGAAATTAGTAATTCTCGTTGGGTATGGCAAATCACCCCGTTTAACTCCCATTTTTTAGGTGCGGTTTATTTAGCAGCAATAGTACCAACAGCCATGCTATTAGTCGTGCGCCAGTGGAAAATTGCACGGCTGATCGTACCCATGCAGTTAACTTTTACTAGCATTCTGCTAATCGTTTCACTATTTTATCTAGAGCGTTTTAACTTTAGCAGACGGATAACTTGGGGTTGGTTCTTTCTTTACACTATCATTCCCTTAACTACAGCTTGTCATATTTGGTTGTATCGACGTTTGCGACCTGTTGAATCTACTTTTGTATCTTCACCTTGGCGCTTTTATCTACGAGTACAGACATTTTTACTGACTTTATACGGTTTGGGTTTATTATTTGCCCCAAATACTTTTACAGCTTTTTGGCCTTGGAAAGTCGATAGCTTTCACGGTCAGTTGTACAGTGCTGTGTTTTTTACTCTTGCAATTGGTGCGTTTTTATTATCCCGTGTCTGTTTGTACACAGAACTTTTTACATTAGGGTTAACAGAATTCGCTTTGGGATTGACACAGATTTTAGGAGTTTTGAAAGCCGATGCCAAACTTCATAAAATTAACTGGTCGATTCCTAGTACTTGGTTTTGGATAAGCATTTTTGTGTTACTGCTAGTTTCTGGAGTTGCAATGATTTTGCAATCTCAAAGAACAGTGACCAGTAATTCAGTGACCAGTGACCAGTGACCAGTGACCAGTAATTCAGTGACCAGTGACCAGTAATCAGTGACCAGTGACCAGTAATCAGTGACCAGTGACCAGTAATCAGTGACCAGTGACCAGTGACCAGTGACCAGTAATTCAGTGACCAGTGACCAGTAATCAGTGAACACTAACAAATGACAAATGACAAAAAACTTAAGATTTTACGCCTATATCTCTGGTTAATAGGAAGTGGTTTGTTTGTGCAGGGTATGGTGTCAATAGTTGTGGCAATCACTAACTTTCATCTACCCGCTTTCATTCATAAGCTCATCATTACAGACCCTTTGCACTCTTTTATTCATATATGCTGGGGATTGGGAATAATACTTTTACTTGCTAAAAGAATCAATAAACCTCGGCTTGTCCTTCTAGCTTTATCATATGGTGTTTTCTTTCTTATTCTAGGATTTATAGGTACATTTATTCATCATCCCTTTGGTATGCAACTGGGGAAGGGGGAAAATCTGTTCCATTTTCTCAGTAGTTCAGTAGCTTTGATACTTGGTATCGGGGTGAGGAAAAATTTCTAACTTGTGTGTTGTTTTTAAGCCTAAGAAGGAGGAAATTTGATTAGCAGTTTGCTGTTGTTGTTTTAGTTTTAAACTGAAATCTGATGTAAATGGAACACGTTCTCTATAGCCCGTCACTAAAACGACTCGATAAGTTGTTCTTACTTGGTTACCGTGATATTTTTCCACGACTACACGGAGAATATCTTGAATTTCATATTCTGCATAATCGTAAGTCAGCAAGCCACGATTACGTATTGTCAGTTTTCCTAATTTTTTATCAATTGTGCAGGTAATAGCTGTACCGAATAATCCTAAAGTGATAACACCTATAAGAATAAATATTCCTCCAAAGATCGCACCAAAAATAAATCCTTCTAATCGCTCATCTTTCTGGACTAGCAGTTCTTGTATTTGAGTTTTTGTGAGAAATACCTCTATCTGTTTAGTCCACATTTCTATAGTTTCATAATCAGAAATTTTAATAAGAATAGGAACTCTTTTTTGATTAGTTACTATCACTATTTGATAGTAAACATTTTTTTTATTATCTTGTATAACATCAACTTCAGTTCCCTGAATATCGCTAACTGGGATATTTTGTTGAGTTGACCAAAGCAGACCAGCAGAAGATACTTCACAGACAGATGGGTTAGACAGAATGCGGCGGCATTTTAAAGTATGTACTTGTCCTCCGAAAACTGCTATTGATAAACCAGCTAAGATAAATGTTGTACTAAAAATCCATGTAAACCAAGGACGTAATTGTAGGGTTAGATTGTTGGGAGTTTCTTGAATAACTTTCATAGCGAACCTTTTTCTTGAAGAAGGGAATAGAGAGTAGAAAATAGAGAATGGAGCATTAGATAAATAGGGAACATCCCTATTTGTAAATAGGGAGCATCCCAATTTGAAATAAAAACACGCCCGCGATTGAAATCGCGGCTATACAAGCTAAGTCCGCCTACGCGGACTTAATATAAAGTCCACCTGCGTGGACTTTGTTTGTATAGCCCCAGAATTCTATTCTGAGGGGCATTTTGCTCGTAGGGATACTCCCGATAAATAAGTAAGTAGTAAACATTTTACAAAATGTAGATATATCTAAATCCCTTATCAATAACAAATAACGAATGACAAATGACTTATTTATTCAATATAAAGAGTTTTTCTAATTATGACAGTCCAAAAATTGTCAGAATAAGTGATGAGTTTTTTACAAAAATTAGGAGCTTTGCAAGCTAAAAGTACAAAGGTCATAAAAAGTCCGAAAAAGTCATATTTTGTCGTATTATTTGTAGTAACTATCATAAATATCGGAAAAATGACTGAGCTATAATGTTAAGTAATAAAGATAGCTGCAAGCATAGCAACTACAAAATTTATAAAATTCAAAGCATTCTCGCGCTCTAAACGCGATCTAAACTATGAATATTGACGAAGCCCTTATATTATTAGATAACTTGCTCAAACCAAAAGGCTTGAATTCCATTCAAGAAACCGTGTTTCGTCACGCTTGGGAAGGAATGGGCTATCGGGAGATGGCACGTCATTGTGGCTATGATGCAAACTATTTAAAAGATGTCGGTTCTAAATTGTGGAAGTTACTTTCTGAAATATTGGAACAGGAAGTGACAAAAAGTAATTTTCGTGCTGTTTTAGGAAGATACACGCGCACTCTTTCTATACAAACGTCTCTACACAATCCTCAAACTCAGTCAGAGGATGCGGTTGTTTCTTCTCAACTAACTTCTGAAGCCAATTCTCATCATCACACAGAGGGTAGAGATAGTACCAACTCTAACTTAGCAGTATACGAACAAGCGATCGCCCCTGGCGCAAGCCGTACCCGGCTTATCGCACATCCACGTGTCGATTGGGGAGAAGCCGTTGATGTTGTGGTTTTCTACGGACGAAATGAGGAATTGTCAGAGTTGCAAAAATGGATTGTTGATGAAGATTACCGACTTGTGGCGTTATTAGGTATGGGAGGGCTTGGCAAAACAACGTTAGCTGTGAAGTTAGCAGAACAACTGCAAGAACAATTTGACTATATTATCTGGCGTTCTTTACGCAATACTCCTTCTGTTGAAGAAATTCTCGTTGATTTCATTCAGTTCCTTTCTCAATTCCAAGAAACTAAGGCAACTTTACCACAAGATACTAACGGTAAAATTTTACGATTATTAGAGTATTTGCGTTCTTCACGGTGTTTGCTCGTTCTTGATAACGTAGAAACAATTTTACTTGGAGGAGATTCCCTTGAAGAGACTGACACTATACGTGTTGGCAACTATTTACCCGGATATGAAGGTTATGGCGAACTTTTTAAACGAGTCGGGGAAGTACGGCATAAAAGTTGCTTGTTGATAACGAGTCGGGAGAAACCAAAAGAGTTTAGTTTTTTAGAAGGGAGTGGTTTTCCCGTTCGTTCCTGGCAATTAACAGGATTACAAGAAGCAGAGGCGCGGAAAGTTATTCAACTGAAAGGTGAATTCTTTGCTTCAGAGGAAGATTGGAGTACTGTTATTAAACATTATGCTGGAAATCCGTTAGCACTAAAAATAGTGGGTGCGGCAATTCAAGACATACTCAATGGAGATATTTCTAAATTCATTGAATTTTTAAATAATGAATTATTAGTCTTTGATGATTTGCGGGATTTATTAGAGAATCAGTTTAATCGATTATCTAAAGCAGAAAAAGAGATTATGTACTGGTTAGCAATTGAACGAGAGCCAGTTCCTTTGGGCGAACTTCAAAAGAATATCTTATCAGCACTTGCTAAGCAAAAGTTACCAGAAACTTTAAGAGCTTTGGGACAGCGATCGCTTGTTGAAAAACAAGGTATATTTTTTACTCAAAAACCCGATTTAATGGAATTCGTAACTCAACAATTTCTCAATTATATATCGGAAGAAATAATAACCGAGCAACTTTCTCTTTTGCACAGTCATTCTCTGGTTAAATCACAGGCAAAAGATTGCATGAAAGAAGACCAAATACGATTAATACTAGCACCACTTAAAAAGAAAATAATCGAACGATTAGGAAGTCAAGCAAATTTAGAAACTCACCTCAAAGATATCCTGGAGCATTGTAGAGAAAGCCAAAGTTTTGAACTTAGTTATGCAGAAGAAAATATTATCAATATACTTCGTCATTTGAATAATGATTTAGAGGATATCTGAGACAATAGTTATTGGTTAATAATAGTTAAAGTTTAGAAAACTGATTTCTTGAAGAAACCAGTTTTCTCATTTTCATTTAACTGAGCACTACTCATATCTGAGAGACTTTCCGAGACTGAAGCACTTTCGAGCCAGAAATCATTGTTTAATTTTCTGGCGTTCTTGTTCTAGATAATTGAGTATTTGAAGTACATAAACTTCAAATTCGACATTTCTATTGTCGATAGATTGAATGGGGAGAACCGAAAGAGTGTCTGGAAAATTTATAACCAAATTTAATAGACGTAATCCCAGAGGTCTTAAATGTCCACCTTTTAGTTTTGCTTGGAAATCTTGTGAAGGTTTTTTAAATATATCAAAGAACCATTCCCGTGTAGATTTCCCTATATTATCTAATGGCAAATAAACCAAGCCAAGTAAATTAAATAAATTACTGTTTTCGATTAAAGCAAAGGTTTCTTCAGGATTTGGTTTTACATTCAAACCAAGACGGATAATAAAATCTGCTAAGGCTTTAGGTTTAATTGCGCTGTCAAGTCCAGTATTAACCGGGGCTAAGAGTAGAGATGCTTGGTTTTTAATAAAGATGCTGGCGATTTTTACATCCGATTCACCAAAATTTTTCTGCTCTTTGGTAGCATCTTGATTGACATAGTAGGAAACTAGTTTTTTCGCATTATAACTGTTATCTTTCAGTTCGTTAATTAAGTTTTCAAGTTCCTTGACAACAATTTTAACTTTTTTTTCTTGTTTTTCTGGAGATAAATTACCTGATGTTTTTTGGACTATCTGACAGATGAATTCTTTGAGTTCTTCTGGTTCTTTGGGTAAGGCACTAAAGACTTCTAAAAGTGCAATGTATTTACAGCCAATACTATGACCTATCCAAGAAAAGTTAGAATCATCTAGATATGTTTCGTATTCATAATTTGCTAGTTTTGCCATTCTTACCAATTCCGGTATAAGTCTATACTGTTCTTTGATGAGAAACCCAGCTTCTGCATAATGGTCAAAAGTAAAGTTGAATGGCAAGAGAATTATTGTATAGCCCTGCTTGAATAAACATGCGAGTAGATAGCGATAAAAAAGCATGGGACCAAATGTACCAAAAAAAGCCCCACCGATGAATTGGATGACTCCTTTGGGTTGAGGATGCAGAGCCACCCAACTAAAAGAAACTGGTTGAAATCTCAGCTTTTGACTCATAATTTCCCTGATTGATTAGCGACAGCACAAATTAAAGTTGTTTACTCCCTTCTTGCTATAAGATTACCGATCTGCTTTTCCTCTTTCTCCCTTGCTCTTTGCGACGCCCGGTGCTATCTCCTGGCGGAGACGCTTCGCGAACAACGGGGGGAACCCCCCTCCGGGTTCGCTAGTTCCCAGGGCGCGGGAAACCCGCCTACAGGACGCTTACTCACCGCACGGCGCTGCTCTGCGCAACGCACTGGCTCCAAAATGCGGTTCATTTAAATAGGTAATCTTCGGGCGGAAAGGGAGTAATCACTTA
Organism: Scytonema hankhaensis NUACC26; assembly: GCF_045865695.1. NCBI lineage: Bacteria > Bacillati > Cyanobacteriota > Cyanophyceae > Nostocales > Scytonemataceae > Scytonema > Scytonema hankhaensis. Next base: position 30,170 of record NZ_BAACAP010000239.1, on the reverse strand, counting down.
GAACGCCACAATGGACTTGAATTAAGTTGGATAGTTTCTGGAAATATAAAACACGCTAACTGCTAAAAATCTATGTGGAAAGGCTATTAGGTACTTTTGCCTTGGAAACTCAATCGAGCTCTTCCACTCAAACGCTCCTCAGTTAACAACAAACTTATAGCCATTAAGAATTCAGATGCGCTACCAGCAAGTGTACCTACTAAAGAGGAGGGTATAGCATTACCAACAAGAGAAATCAACGTTCCCACAAATAACCATGACCATTTCAATCTGATCCAAATCCCGATGCTAATGAGTAGGACAAACAGATTAACGACAATCGTGATAATTGGGACACCACTCAGATTGGCGACACGATAGCGTAGAATTCCCGCAAACTGGACTGGAACTAGTTCTAATCCTATATAGTTGGTGGAAACATCTATCGCAGCCAGTCCCAATGCAATTACCCAAGATAAAACGCGCACTACATTATTAGCCCAACTAGCTCCAGCACGGTGAGCGAGTTCAACACCAATCACAATGAACAATGGTACAACTAAGTAGTGTAAGAGAAAGCGTACCATACTGAGAGTTTTTAAAACCTCTCCTTCACCAATCAGACTTCCTATTGAAAGAATGAGATTATCATAGCTAAGGCTCGCTAGCACTATAGGCAACACAATTGTTGCTAAGCTGGTTGATTGTTGCCAGAGACGAATTGACCAGCCTACTAACACCCATTCTGTCAGAGTAAGACTTATATACGCCAGAGGATAAATTATTAACATAAGTAATGTATCAACATAGTACAGAAGCGCTATGGCGTTTCTGTACGCCTACTTTCTGACAAAGAGAAACCGATTTTGTTACCTCGTTGACTACTAGATTGATTCTCTAGAAATCATCCGATAAAACAACTTTTATTTTGGAGTCAAGTTGCGGTTCAAAATTATTGCCTTCAGCTACATAATTAATTGCTCCTCCTACTTCTAAAACAGCAGGTCCACCACAGGCTTTAATTAAATCAACACCATTCTTCACCTTAATATCTTGACAACCGAATTGAATTCCGTTGGCTCCAGTAATTTTAATCTTATTGATTGTTCCAGTTTCTTCAGGAGCTAAGAAAAGTTTAGCAGAACGAATAACTGTTGTACTTGGCAAAGAATCCGTTGTTGTATCGATACTAAACTTACCTCCAATAATTGGAGCTTGTTCGGTGATGATTAAAGTAGCAAAAGCGCTTGGACTTGCCATTGCTGATATTGGGAAACAGAATATTAGAAATGACAGAGCAAATACCAAAATCTTTATCAAACGCATGGACTTATTCAGTGAATTCATGATGATACTTTTCGTTATACCTATAATTTTTAGTGCAAGCTAGAGAGCAAATTGCCAATGCTTGCTGTACTCACAAAGCTACAATATCAAATAAAAAATGTATATAATAGTACCCCTTAGGGTAGTAGATTACTGGTCATTGGTCACTGGTCACTGGTCACTGATTACTGGTTACTGTTATATTGCAACATTGAAATCTTTATGTGCAGTAGAAGTTTAAGACGGTAGGATTATTAAGTATAAGGAAGAGTAGGTGAGCAGGTATATGAATAACGTTAACCCTGAAGAATTCAGTACTGAAGTTAATGATATGCCTTTAGAACAGGAGCTTACAGGTGGCGAACGTGGAAAAAACTACCAAGCTTCCCGGCGATCGCACTGTGTTACTATTCAGCAAACAGATGGCACAACCATAGTCCACCATTATACTCGTGAAGATGGGATAGTCATTATCGACCCAGATGTCAGAGAATATTTTCCTAATGCAGAAGCAGTTAACAATGCTCTCCGCACCTTGATTAACTTGGTTTCCCAGAAACGCAAGTAGACACAATATTTATGGTAGATTGAAGAGTTTTAACCATTCGATAAAAGCGATCGCTAATGGAGAGTTAGGATTCAAGACTTTTGCTGTAATCGCTTGTCCCATAGGCATACCTGGTTTTTCTTACCAAGTCTTTTCGACATTAGCGTACCTCAATATTTTGCTGTACGACAATTTTTAATTCTTCAGCTACATACTCAACAGCACGGATTTTTCCATACGATTGTCCAATAAATCCAACAAACTTTGAGGATTATTTTGATTAACTAATAAATAGATAGCTTCTAGTAAACTGGTTTTGCCACTGTTGTTACTACCGACTATAAGATTAACTCGTGCCAACTCATCAATTTGAAAGTTTTTGAAGGAACGGTAGTTGTGGATAGAAATCTCGTGCAACATTACTCATTGCCTCGACTAGCCATAATTGATTCTAAGAGGATATTTGAAAAGTGGTTAGCTGTGATTTTTATCGCATTATTACCCCCCTTAATCCCCCCGATGTATTGGGGGGAAACAAGAAATCTAGTTCCCGGACCAATACATCGGGGAGGGTTAGGGTGGGGTAAAAAATATTAGATACATCAATCATAACTTTTCAAACATCCTCTAAGGTAGTAAACTCATCATTTGCTAGTGGCGGGCGAGGACGCCCCGCAGTCGCCTCAACGGGGGGAACCCCCGCACGGCGCTGCTCTCCGCACCACAAGATAGAGATTTTTGATGGTTCCACAAGACAGAGATTCTTGATTCCTTAGTTGCTGATTTGACTAATATTAACTGGAGTAATGACTCGAAATGAGTGCAATAAATTCCAAAATCTATCGAAATCAAAACTTCTTGGGTCGATTCTTTGACCGGAACGATCGACAGCCTTGTGTGTTGTAATTCTTTCATCGGGGACATTACTTTGAGCAATCAACCAAGCAAGAGAACTATACTGCTCTTGTGTGTAACCAGTGTGAGTTGTTTCTTTAGTCCCGACACCAGAAGGTGGGGTTTCTAAACCAATGTGATAGGCAAAGTTATTTACAGATGGCGGTAAGTCTGGATTGGTTTTTACCGTCTCCGTTCCTTGAGGTCCCTCAAACACTGAATTACCAGCACCAAAAGCTCTCTTCTCTGGCGGAACCAAGTAAACTACAGTGCCATCTAGCTTAATCATAGTGTGGTAACTGGCTTGGACATTCTCATCTTCGTGGGAATTTTTAAAAAAGTTGATGGCACTAGATGCAGGGGCGGCAGTTTCATGAAGCACTACAATGGGTTGATTGTTAACGGGTGTGCCGTTCGCGTCTGTGGCAAAGCGATCGCCATAGTTACTTGCATCTGCCCAAGCAATCTCATATCTTGGCTTATAAGCTGCAAAAGCTACAGTGGTTTTGACGGAATAACTCGGAGTCTTTGGAGCGTTATTATTTTTTTGAGTTTTCTGAGCTTTGAGGCGAGGATCGGAAGTTGGACTCGGAGTCGCCGTCTTTGTTTTTGGAGTTGGTGCTGTTGTTAACTGTTTGAGTCGAGAATCTGCTTCAGATGCACTCGGTTGTGGAGTTGGCGTACTTTTAGCTTCCTTAGCTTGAGAGTCTAAATCTTCACTGGGAATAGTCGCCTTTGTATTTAAGGCTTTTGTGCTTTCCTCTGGTTGGAAGTGTGCATATTGATTGGAAATAGCGGGTCGTTGATTCAATGCGACTTTTTGGTCTTGGAGAAAATCTGCTCTTCCAAGAAGTAACCCTAACATCAACCCGACAAGCACTAGAATACCAAGTACGACACCAGTTGTTTTTACCTTAAATCTCATTTTTTTAACGCTTTTATAAAAACCTTTTACATTTCTAGATGTAAAAGCAATAATTTTTAATATAATTTACAAATATAAAATTATACTTAAACTGAAAATCTGTCTATAGGTATATATAGTTAGTGACCAGTGACCATTGTACGGGCGCAATGCCTTGCGCCCCTACCAACTACTAACCAATTTACTCGTCGTATTGCCCAACTCGACGAATGTTGAGAATGTCGCTCAGTTTCTTGATTTGGGTGAAGATCTGTTCTAGTTGAGAACGATCGCGGATCTCGATCCCCAAGTCAATCAATGCTGGTTGACCGTTGGAAGTTTTAACTTGAGCGTGACGCACGTTAATCCCTTGGTCGCTCAGACGTGAAAGAATATCCTTCAGAACTCCCACTCTGTCTAATGCTTCTATCTGAACATTGACTGGATATGTTTGAGGACGACCATAGGGTTCGCCTGCTGGGTTCCAATGGACTGGAACTAAGCGATCGCATTCCACACTATCTAAATTGTGGCATCCTTGGCGATGGATGGAAATTCCCCGACCGCGAGTGACAACACCAATAATTTGTTCTCCTGGAATCGGAGTACAGCAACCAGCCAGATGGTGTACCAATCCTTCGACTCCGACAATTGGCGAGTCCGTGGAACGTGAGGTTGTCGGAGTTGATTCTTTAAGATTTCTTGCTGCTTGAGATAACTCCTTAGCAAGATCGCTTGTGGAAACTGCCATTGCTGGTTGTTGTGCTTTTACCAATTCTCGCCAACGGTTAAGCACGAGGCTGAGAGTCACTTCACCATAGCCCAAAGCAGCCAGTAAATCCTCACAAGAATGATAATTACATCGCTCGGCAACTGTCTGCATCGGTTGCGACTTAATTAAGTTCTCTACGCCTGATTTACCCAGTTCCTTTTCCAATAACTCCCGACCGCGAGCAATATTTTCTTCACGGCGCGATCGCTTGTACCATTGCTTAATTCTATTCTTTGCGGCTGAAGTTCTGACAAAGTTCAACCAATCCAAACTGGGATGGCTGTTCTTTTGGGTCACAATCTCGACAATATCGCCATTTTGCAACCGGGTTGAGAGGGGAAGCATCTTTCCATTTACCTTTGCACCCGCACAACGGTTTCCTACTTCTGTATGAATTCGATAAGCAAAATCCACCGTACTCGAACCGGGACTCAGAGAAATCACATCTCCTTTGGGCGTAAAGACATAAACATCATCTTCAAATAAATTGTCTTTAACACTTTCAAGGTATTCCTGAGCATCCTTGAGGTCATTCTGCCATTCTAGTAACTGTCGCAACCAAGTAAACTTTTCATCTGTTGGTGTCAAATGAGTTGTGAAAGAACCGCCCGTTTCTTTATACTTCCAGTGAGCGGCAATTCCATATTCAGCGATCCGATGCATTTCCAACGTCCGGATTTGCACTTCTAAAGGTCGCGCCCACGGACTAATTACGCCTGTATGCAAGGACTGGTAACGGTTTGGCTTGGGCAATCCAATGTAATCCTTAAATCTACCGGGAATCGGGCGGAAAGCATCGTGTACTATTGCTAAAGCACGGTAACATTCTTCATTAGTATTGACAATAATTCGCATCGCTGCCAAATCGTAGATTTCGTGAAATTCTTTATTTTGGCGCTGCATCTTTTGATAGATACTATAAAGGTGCTTGGGTCGCCCGCTAATATCAAGACATTGAATGCCTGCTTCTACCAACCGATTCCGCAAAGTATCCGCAACATTTGCTAATCTCTCTTCTCTCGCTCCTCGTTTTTCGGCTACATGCTCTTGGATTTCCCGATAGAATTCTGGTTCTAAGTACTTAAAAGCAACATCTTCTAGTTCCCATTTGATCCGCCAAATCCCCAACCGATTCGCTAGAGGAGCAAAAATTTCTCGTGTTTCTAGAGCGATCGCTTTGCGCTTATCTTCGGAAAGATGTTCTAGAGTCCGCATATTATGCAAGCGGTCTGCCAACTTCACTACAATCACTCTAATGTCTTGCGCCATTGACAAGAACATTCGACGAAAATTTTCTGCTTGGCTTTCGGTCTTGCTTTTGAAATTAATTTTAGAAAGCTTTGTTACACCTTCCACCAATTGCCGAACTTCATTCCCGAAGTGCTGCTCGATTTCTTCAATTGTGACATTTGTATCTTCCACTACATCATGTAGTAGCCCAGCTGCTATCATAGCAGCACTACCACCGAGATCTCGAAGTATACCCGCGACAGCGACAGGATGAGAAATGTATGGTTCTCCCGACTTGCGGTACTGACCTTGATGCAATTGGTAAGCAAATTCAAATGCCCGAAGAATCAGAGATGTTTCGCTATGCCTTCGGTCATCTTCAAACTGGGCGCTTAGTGTAGATGACCCATCTAGGCATTGCTGTAGCCATTCCGGAAGGGGAATATCAATTCTGGAAGTTAATACAGTGCTGCTCATAGAATTTAGCGCCAATGGTAATTTAGTGGTAAAGTGCAAAAGGATAAATAGTTGGCGGTAATACCGTCAACAGAATGAGTTACTGACAGACGCGGCGGTGAATTTGCGTTTTCGTGGTTTCCCTAAAATGTCAGAGCAAATTATCCAGTCGAGTGTCGGGCATCATGGTTGTAAAGTGTTGATATATAGCAAATACCGTCCCGAATCCTATTCGAGACGCAAGATTTTGAGATAGAGTTTAGAGAAGTTCAGTCTATCAAATTTTTTTTGACATTACCTTGTCTTTAAATACTATCTCAATAACTCCTGCATGTCTCTAATTTCTGAAAAATACAATTCATTTGCTACTCAATTGAAGCAATTGCATTCCGAGATTGCTGCTACTCAATTGGATGCAACCGAAATCAGACAACGCACGCTCGACCTGCAGAAATTTTTTCAACAACAGATTATCCCTTTGGTGAATGACGACACTAGCAGTCTCAATAGGCGAATTCAGTCTTTTTCGACTGAAATGAGCAAGCAGTTGCGATTGTTGGAGATAGATATCATGTTTCTCCAAGGAGCGCGGCAAACTTCCACTGCTAAAGGCAGACTAGATGCCATCGGCAATCGCCTAACCACTCTCATTGAATACTGCAATGCCATATTGGAATAAATAGTACCAGCAGAAGAAGCAACATAACAAAGGAAATAATTAAAAATGATGAAAACAATAATTTAAATTTCCTATTGGATTTTAGATTGATATTACGCCTGGATTTGTCGTAAGCTGAACATATTTATAATTGACTCAACCGCGTCTAGGTGTTGACAAGATGTCATGTCAAGGATTCTTTGATTTTTCAGTTAAGGAGTCAAAAAGTTTCTAGATACTAGCTTTCATCAAGCCAAATCAATCCAAGCTTGGATGCAAACTTTAGATGTTCTCCATGGGGATCGCAATTCTTTTATTTTCTCATCAAAGAAAATACTTGCTGAAATAAAACTCACAAAGTTACTCACCAAGCTCAAACTATGCACAATTAATTTTCTCTGAAAAAATATTAAAAGATAAATCCGCATTCGGTTATCTCTGATACTGTTTTGAATTTTAGATTTTAGATTTAGCAAAAATAAGTATGAGAATTATTACTGGTCACTGGTCACTGGTCACTGGTCACTGCTCAGGTGATTACTCCCTGATGTTATTGATGCAGTGGTGTATCCTGATGTTAAAACTTGGTAGAAATAAAAATAGTATTTATGAATGAATTTTTATTTTGTATTGACAATTTGCGAGTTGCTTATCCGCGCCGCACAGATGAAGAAATTAAGTGGGCGGTAGATGGAGTATCTTTTACGCTGCAACCTGGTGAAAGAATGGGATTGGTGGGAGAATCAGGCTGCGGTAAGTCTACCCTAGGACGAGCAGCAATGCGTTTGCTGCCTCTATCAACACAAATTGAGGGAAAAGTGACTTTTCAAGGACGATCTGTGTTCGATATGACGCTCGAACAGTTACGAAAATTTAGGGGAGAAGCAGTAGCGCTCATTTTCCAAGATCCAATGACACGTTTAGATCCGTTGATGACTATTGGAAACCATTGCTTGGAAACTCTCAAGGCGCACTCACCACGGCTATCTACGAGAGAAGCCAAAGAAATTGCTATTGCTACTTTAGAAAAAGTGAAAATTCCCGCGAGTCGTTGGAGCCAGTATCCTCACGAATTTAGTGGCGGTATGCGGCAAAGGGTAGCGATCGCTCTAGCTTTACTCCTTAAACCCAAGTTAATTGTAGCTGATGAACCAACCACCAGTTTAGATGTCACCGTTTCTGCCCAGATTTTGCGAGAACTCACCCGGCTATGTGGTGAAGAAAATATGGGGCTTTTGCTAATTTCTCACGATTTGGCACTCGTAGCGGAGTATTGCGATCGCATTGGAGTGATGTACGATGGCAAAATGGTAGAAATGGGTTCATCCAAAACAGTCTTTCAACAACCACAGCACGAGTACACGAAATTGCTTCTCAAAGCAGCTTTGCATATTCAAGGGACTGGGAACTGGGGACTAGGGACTGGGGAAAACACTTCCCAATCCCCAGTTCCCAGTCCCCAATCGCCAATATTACGTGTCACAGAACTGCAACAGCATTACACCTTAGAACCAAATTTTGTAGAACGATTGTTGAGAAGGGAAAGTCAAACAATCAAAGCCGTAGATGGGATCGATCTCGAACTGTATCCTGGGGAAATTTTAGGATTAGTTGGGGAATCTGGTTGCGGAAAGAGTACTTTATCGCGGACGATCCTCCAACTGATTCGCCCGACTGGGGGTAAAGTTGAGTTTTTGGGACAGGATTTAACGAATCGCTCGCGTCAGGAAATTCGCACTTCTAGACGACAAATGCAGATGGTGTTTCAAGATCCTCATGCTTGTTTAAATCCAGCAATGACGGTAGGACAAAGCATAGCCGATCCTTTACTGATTCATAAGCTAGCGAGTCCAGATAAGGCAAAACAAGAAGTGATGTGGATGCTGGAAAAAGTAGGGTTAAAGCCACCAGAGGTTTATTTTCAGCGATATCCTTCCGATTTATCTGGGGGACAACAGCAAAGAGTTGCGATCGCACGTGCCTTAATTACTCGTCCCAAACTTCTCATTTGCGATGAGCCAGTCAGTATGTTAGATGCTAGCGTACAATCACAAGTTCTCGATCTCATGTTACAACTTAAAGAGGAATTTGAGTTAACTTATTTGTTTATTACTCATGACCTTTGGTTGGCAAGATTTTTGTGCGATCGCATTGCTGTGATGAACAGTGGCAAAATAGTTGAGATTGGACAGACAAAACAGATTTTTGCCGAGCCTCAACATCCTTATACAAAAACCCTTTTGTCAGCCGCACCTCTATTAGCAAAAGTGTAATTTGGGGATTCGGGATTAGGGATTGGCGATTGGGTACTAGTTACTCTCCCTAGTCTCCCTAGTCTTCCTAGTCTTCCTTGTCTTCGCCTCTCTACTCCCTACTGCCTACTCCCTACAGGAGATAATCTGGGAACCGTTATACCGGAACCATGTAACTCAACAAATCTGTTAAACAGCCACATTGTCTCATGCTTTGAAAGTCTGTTGCGGTCAATAAGATAACCTAAGTTTCTTTCGGCTAGTTTGCGATAGTAAGGTAAATCTTCAACCAATGTTAAACAAGAGGCAAGGTGGAGCAGAATTTGCAAGAATGGTTTTGGCCAATCCAAATCGCTATAAATGTCGATAAAGAAATAATGCTCGTTCTCTGTTAAAGGATGAGCAGTAAACATAACAGTAATTCTTTTTTCTTTATATACTGGAACGCTCAACTCAACAGTATAGGGAGTATGCAAGATTAAATCTACCTCAGCAATTGGTTGTCTCCAAATTCTCAAGACATTAAAAGGAGAATCCAAATACGTTTCAAAAGTAATTGTACCTCCAATAGCTGTAGGTGCAATCTGGCTAATTTTAACAACCTTCAAATTATTCAAACTAAATTTGTGAATTGTCTCCAAATGTCTTAAGTTTAATAAATGATAAATTTGACATATATAAGGAAAAGGCAAGATGTATTCTTGACTTATCATATGCCTTCTTTTTAGCTCTAAACTTCCCGATTGAGCGTTACATTCTACAGTTTCTTCAGGCTTCAGATACAACCAAGTTAAGAAAAAGAAAGAAGCAGTAAAAAGATGAATTAACTTTATACTTGATAGATAACCATCAGTAAAAGCCGCGATAGTGCGATCGGTAATGCCAAATACCCAAAATGGAATACCGACGAACCAAATTCCATTTTTTAGCTTGAGGATAAAAAGACCAATATCTTCTTCTATAAATGACTTACCTTTTAACTCAATACTCTCATTTTCAATTACATTATTATTAGACATAACAAACTTCAAACCCAAGATAGACTGGATATAAACGTTTTACTGGTATTTACGAACAGTCTAAAAACTGATAAATCAGTCAACCTCTATCTCTAGCTGTAAATATTCTTTACATTGATCTTGACATCGGTGGCTCTACAGTAATAACAGACGTATTGTGAAAATTATGTAGCAATTCTATTTGATTTCTAAAATATGGGTAGGGTGGGCATTGCCCACCACTAAGACTGTTGGTGGGCAATGCCCACCCTACGGTACTAAAAATTTTCAGAAATGATTTAGAACATATTAGGCTTTTCAAATTTAGAAAGTTATGACAATAACAAGTCATCTATCTTATGAAGGGATAAGCAGTAGACTTAAGTAATAATTTTGCCCATCCTACATTATGGGACAATTTATTTCTTGAAAAGCCTTACGAAAGTTGTATAATTTCTAAATATTTTTATTTTTTAATTTTTGTTTTAGACAGCAGATGAAGATCCGCGATGCCACTGAAATAGATTTGCCTGCAATTGTGACAATTTACAATGCTGCTATTCCCAGTCGTTTGGCAACTGCTGATATAGAACCAGTGTCTGTTGAAAGTCGCCTTACTTGGTTTCAGGGGCGTTCACTCTTGAAACGTCCCCTTTGGGTTGTGGAAGTAGACGACCGGGTTACAGGTTGGTTAAGTTTACAGTCTTTTTACGGAAGACCAGCTTATCATGCTACTGCTGAGATTAGTATTTATATTGCTCCAGAATATCAGCGACGTGGTTTAGGACAGCAACTGCTATCCCAAGCTATTCGCAAAAGCCCTAGTTTGGGTATTAAAACCTTATTGGGCTTGATCTTTGCTCACAACCTGCCAAGTTTAAAGCTTTTTGAAACATTTGGCTTTCAATCTTGGGGACATTTGCCTAATGTTGCAGAACTAGACGGTATTGAGCGCGATTTAATTATTATGGGACTCCGAATTAGAGAAGGATGCGTGGAATAGGCAATGGAGAGTAAGCCTTTCCACTTCCTACTCTCGTTTTTCGGAATCGCTTTAGGAAAAGAGGTAGTTTTTTACAAGTAAACTAGCTCCTCTCCTACTTTTGAAAATTTTCATGAAGGTACAATCTTTACATACTTATAATTCTACATTGGCTTCAACAGCTTTAACTTGTATTGGTCTTCTAGTTACAACCATTGGAATCACAACAGGATTCAGCAATTACTGTTTTGTCAAAAAAGCAATATCAACACAAGGAACAGTCATCAATAATTTACACGACTTAGCAAAAAGCTCTGATTCGTATTATCCTTTAGTGAAATTTATAACACGTACAGGTGAAACAGTTGTGTTTGAATCTAAGGTAGGAAGTAGTGTTCCAGAATATAAGAAGGGCGAGCAGATAGAAATTCTATACTATTCTCAAAAACCTGATGCTGCTATGATTAATACATGGATACAACTGTGGTTTTTTCCTATAATTTTTTCTGTGACTGGCTCTCTTGCTATGTTCTTCGGAGCCGTTTTACTTGTAAGAGACAATAATCACCTGACCAGTGACCAGTGACCAGTGACCAGTGACCAGTGACCAGTGACTAGTTGATGCTTATGCTTAACAGCAAGGATTTAAAATACAAACTTTATAAATACACGCAGCGTTGAAAAAATATAAATTTAATAATTAAGTCATTATTTTTTAATACTAATTGTAACAAATAATATTTTTTTAAAACTAAATTTTGTTCTAAAATAATTGTTATAAGATCTTGTCATTAATTAAATCCATAAAATTCACCGGTCACTGGTCACTGGTCACTGGTCACTGTTTGGAGGTATTGTGTGTTGGAAGAAAGAAGACAAAATAGAATAAGTGAGTGGGAAAGTACAGAAGGTTTAGCCGGATACTTATTTATGACACCAACTATTCTGGTGTTAGGTACTTTTGTAATCGTACCTATTCTATTTGCTATTTTTCTTTCTTTACACAAAGTCAAACTTTTGGGTGGAATTGAGTATGAGTTTGTTGGCTTCCATAATTTTCTAAGATTAGTAGAAGATGATAGAATTTGGATTGCTCTACTTAATACAGCACAGTATGTTGCTATAGTAGTTCCACTTCAAACTGCTCTGGCTCTGATTCTTGCTGTCACTCTGAATTCAGGTATTCGAGGGAAAAACTGGTGGCGCATTCTCTACTTTTTGCCGACAGTGACATCTTCCACTGTTCTGACGCTTATATTCATGTGGATTTATAACACTAATGGATTGCTGAACGACTTTCTGGCTTTTCTAGGATTGCCTACTTACAACTGGTTGGGAGACCCAGCCGTTGCACTGAAAGGCATTATGCTTATGAATATCTGGTCAACAGCACCATTGTTTATGGTAATTTACCTAGCAGCATTACAAGATATTCCTCGTTCTCTTTACGAAGCGGCTACTATTGATGGAGCTAATAGCTGGCAGCAATTTATTTATATTACTATTCCTATGCTTAAACCCGTTACTTTCTTCGTGGTAACGATGGGAATCATCGGCACTTTTCAACTGTTCGATCAATCGTATATCTTTTCTAATGGAAGTGGTGGACCAAATAACTCCACACTCACAGTTGTTTTATTGATCTATCAAGCTGTATTCCGAAATTTACAAATGGGTTATGCTGCTGCGATCGCTTTTATACTAGCAGCCATCATTATTACTATTACATTAATTCAGCGCCGTTTTTTCGGAGGAGAAAAGGTTTGAAAAAAATGTCAAGTCACTTTTGGTTGAAAGTCTTGCTCTACACGGTATTGACATTGTATGCAGTTATTACACTCATTCCATTTGTTTGGGCGCTTTCAGCATCATTTAAAAACCTGTCAGAAATCGCGAGTGGAGAGCCAACATTCTTTCCCAAAAACTTTACTCTCGACAACTACAAACAAATTTTTTTACAAGAACCGTTGTTTCTCCGTTGGTTATTTAATAGCATAGTCATTGCGATCGCTGTGACTATCTTAAACCTAATTTTCAACTCAATGGCGGGTTACGCATTAGCAAGATTACATTTTCCAGGTAGACGCTTTTGGTTTTTTCTTATTTTAGCAGTGTTGGCAGTTCCCGCACAAATCACTCTGATTCCCACATTTTTGATATTAAAAGCCTTTAACTGGTTAAATTCTTATCAAGGAATGATTGTTCCTAGTATGGTAAATGCAACATTCATTTTTATGATGCGGCAATTTTTTATTAATTTTCCTAAAGAACTTGAAGAAGCCGCCCAGCTAGACGGACTTACTACTTTTGGAATTTTTCGACGCATTGTTTTACCTTTAGCAAAACCCGCACTAGCAGCACAAACAGTTTTTGTATTTATGGGGAGTTGGAATAACTTCTTGCTACCTGTGGTGATTTTATTCGATCCAGAAATGTTTACCCTTCCCTTGGGTTTAAATACCTTCAAAGGTCAATACATCAGTTACTGGAATTACATCATGGCAGCTTCCATGGTATTTACTTTACCAGCACTAGTCATCTACGCCTTCTTCAACCGATATTTTATCGAAAGCGTCACTTTTACTGGTGGGAAAGGGTAATTGGTCAGGTGGTTACTGGTCAGGTGGTCACTGGTTACTGGTCAGGTGGTCACTGGTCACTGGTCATTGGTCACTGGTCACTGGTCACTCTACATGATATTGGTATTAGAGCAGCTCAAATCTCTACCGAGTAGTGCTATTGGCTAATAGTGCTGCAACAAGGTTTACTTTCTTGGGCAGCTAGCTCATAACCCGAAGGGCATAGTCTGGTAAAAGCGCATCATAGCGCCTTCTCTATCAGGAAATACCGTTCGTGTTGATAGCTTATAGCTGTTAGCGACTACCATTTAGCCATAGAGGCTGAGCATCGCAATATTTAGCTGTGTTGAGTGTCAAAAATTGTTAAGGGGAAAAATGTTAAGAAGAGTTATTGGCATTTTGGCGGCTACTGTTTTGCTGACGTTTCAATTTATTGTTGGTGATGCGTCAGCAGTGGAACTAGATGCAGCTACCCGCACCGTCAAATTAAATGACCAAGGGGATAGTGTTGTTCTAAGCCTCAAACAAGTCAAAGAGGGCAAAAGCTTATTTCAATACGCTTGCGCTCAATGTCATGTTGGTGGTGTGACTAAGACCAATCAAAACGTAGGGCTAGAACCGGAAACTCTAGCGGGCGCAACTCCACCTCGCGATAGTATTGAAGCGTTGGTGGACTATATGAAAAATCCTACAACCTACGATGGCGAAGAGGAAATTGCTGAATTACATCCCAGCACCAAGAGTGCTGATATTTTCACAGAAATGAGAAATCTAAAGGATGATGATTTAGTAGATATTGCGGGTCATATTCTCCTACAACCCAAGGTTATCGGTTCCCGATGGGGTGGCGGTAAAATTTATTACTAAATCTAAGTGGATGATTTAGTCAATAGTCAACAGTCAATGGTCAATGGTTAATGGTCAATAGTTAAATAACGATTTCGTTATGGATTTTTGGCTATAGATTATGGTCATAGACTGTGGACTATTGACTCTCTTTATTTAGGAGGTAGGGAGTAGAGGATAGGGAGGAGGGAATGAGAGATTTTTAACAAATTCCACGGAATTCCCCATCCGCCATGCGGCGGGGTAGTTTAAATAAAAAAGTATCTACGACAAGTTGTCATATTTGGGCTAAATTTTATTTAAAATGAATAATGAAAGATAAAACCTGCTGTTAGGAGAAAGGTATGACATTCATTGCGTCAAGCTTACGGCGCTTTGGCTTAGCATTGTTAACACTCTTTTTAGTTGTTAGCAGCTTTGCAGTTTTCACTCCCAGTGCTGCTGCTGAAACACACACTGTAAAATTGGGTAGTGATAAGGGAATGCTGGCGTTTGAACCAAGCAAGTTGACAGTTCAACCAGGAGATACAATTAAGTGGGTTAACAATAAAGTTCCTCCCCACAACGTTGTGTTTGATGCCGCTAAAAACCCCGCTAAGAGCGCCGATTTAGCTAAGAGCTTGTCCCATAAGCAGTTGCTCATGAGTCCTGGTCAAGAGTACCAAACAACTATCCCAGCAGACGCAACTCCTGGTGACTACACCTTCTACTGCGAACCTCACCGTGGTGCGGGTATGGTTGGTAAACTGACTGTCGCAGGCTAGTAGGGACGCTTTTAACTCCAAATACCTTCCCTCGATCGCGTATGCGAAAATCGCTGCCTTTTAGAGGGTAACTAAGATGGTGACGAGTTTTATCCTCTCTTATGGTATAAGAGCGATAGAGGAGGGCAGGCTCGTCACCGTAAATTTTTATAGAAAATAGAAAAATCGCGTTAGACACAAGGCTTTCAACCAAAGCTGCTAGCAGACCGTAAAATATTTACTGGAACGGTTTTTTTAGTTGCAGGAAGCTGGTTACAAGGAGACTACCTTGAAAAAAGTGTTATTGATTGTGTTCGCGATCGCCTTATCTGTTATATTTACGTTTACGAGATCAGTCCTTGCAGCCGAAACGTCCAATGGCGCTCAAATTTTTAAAGATAACTGTTCTTCTTGCCATATAGGTGGAGGAAACATTCTCATTGCCGAGAAAAATCTTAAAAAGGAAGCTTTATTAAGTTATCTGGAAAATTATGAAAGCGATTCCATTCAAGCCATTGTTAATCAAGTACAAAATGGTAAAAATGCTATGCCTCCTTTTAAAGGAAAATTAAGCGAATCAGAAATTTTACAGGTTGCTGCTTACGTTTCTCAAAAAGCCGAACAAGGTTGGTAAAAAAAAGCCTCTGGTGTATGCCAGAGGTTTTATTAATCGGGAAGCAAAAATTTTGGTTAACTATTAACGATTCTCCAATTGTCTTGTTTCTCTAATTTGGCGTAATTGCTGTATGAGCTTACTTGGTTTATTGGAAGCTGAAGGCTTGTTAGTCTCTTCTTCCTGCTGCTGAGAAGTTTGTTCTTCTGTTGCTTGAGGAGTTGGTGCAGGTTGCTTGATAACTACCTGCTGTTGTTGAGATGATTGTTCGCTTTCGCTTTGGGGTATTGTTACAGGCTGCTTAATCGTAACTTGACGCTGAGGCGCTTGTTCGCGACTTGGTGGTAATGCTCTTGGAGTTCGCTTCAGAACAACTTGTCTAGTTGGTGTCACAGAAGCTGATTCATTTCCTTCAGAGCGCAAACTACTAGCTCGATTGGTTAGAGGTTCTTTAGAAGACGCCTGTGAATTTACTGTTTGAGATTGACTAACGCTATCTTCTTTCCGTTCTTGGGATAACTGAGAATTTAACCTTGGCGCACGCAAACGCTGAACGAGATTCTTTTGTGAATTGGAAGATGCTTGTACGGAGGTTGAAGATGGAGCGACGATTTCTTGAATTGTTTCTGGTTTGCTAACATCACTACTAGATTTAAAAGCGATGTTAAAGGGGTAAAATTTTGGTTTACCGTTTGTTGATACTGGGTTATTTTGGAAATATTCTTTGAAATAGTCTCTTGTAGCAGCTTTCAGATCGGAGGAGACTGAATTATCGTTGAAGTTGATAGCCTCTACTTGACCTTGGCTGTTAATAACTAAATCGCCCTCAACATTGCCTTCCCGAGCAACTTTTGAATTGACTGTTGCTGATAAAGGCAGTCGCGTTTCAATATTGGGATATTGCCCCTTGAGTGCTAAAAAGCGATCGGTAGAAGAAATTGTGCTCGATAACATTTGCTGAGATGGCACTGATGGCGAGCCAGAAATATTCTCACCAGATCCCTGTTGCGGCAATTGCTGTGTTTGAGATCCCAAAGCTATATTGTCATCAGCTTTTGGAGTTTCGCCGAGAGGAATAAGTGGTTTGTAGGGAGAAGCGCTTGGTACTTCCGTTCCCGGCTGTGCCGTTTGCGATGCCATATTTCCATCTGCTGGCATTGGCGGCATTTGGTCGGGAGTTACAGGAGCGCCATTATTAATTATCTCCTGTTGCTGCCTCCAATTAGCTGCTTGTACTGGAGGTACGCTGTAAGGAATTGGAGAGGTAGTCAGTGGCTTAGCCTCGCCCAAGCTTACACTTGGCTGTTGATATCGAGGAAAAGGTTTTACTTGTTGACTGTATGTGGGTCTAATCTGGTAATCTCTATTTGAAGCAATTTTGAAAGACTGACTTTTTGGTAAAGCAGCGATCGATACGTTAGTTGAATTTGGCAGAGGAGGAATTGTTAAATTACTAGCTGTTGCCGTGGGCGGTGGTAAAGGAGGTAATGCTGGGGTCGATTGAGGCAACAAATTGGGTGGAGGGACTTGCGGAAGTATTGCCGCTTGAGTTGGTAAAGCGATTTGAGGAGTACCAGTTTGTGGCAAACGGTTCATTTCAGCTTGATTCAACTCAACCAGTCCGACGGTTTTCGGTTTTGATGATGTTGATTGTTTTGAGCTAGACTCCATTGGCATCAACGGCATCACAAAAGCAATGACACCGTGAATGCCAAGAGAAGCTATAGCTGCTATCCCAGTAGGCTGGCTTAAGAAGTCTGGTATATTTTTCAGGAGGGAGACGTAAGACATAGCTATTCTCGTTCACTCTGCTCGCTTGGGATTATCTAGCAATTTTATATAGATCTAATGAAAAAAGTAGGAACTTTAAGTGTCTTCCTCTACAAATTAACAGTGACCAGTGACCAGTGACCAGTGACCAGTGACCACCTGACCAATCACCAGTGACCTGACGTACTATTCTACTAGAAAGTTGCGCCGATGGATATAGTTGCTGGAAAATGAGAACTGAGGATTGGGGACTAGTAGGGTGGGCAGTGCCCACCATTCGATGTTGGTGGGCACTGCCCACCCTACTTGAAAATAGGGCCGATCGCTTAAGTCTGAGTAGACGACCAGATCGGGTAAAGTTGCCCTTTCAATGACCCAACGACTCTTAAGCAATCCTTGCTGTTGCAACATCTGCCCAGTGACCAGTGACCATTATCTTTAAATATTTTTAAGATTTTTAGATACAATGTAATAAAAATAAACATTTCTTGAAAAAAAGGAGTACGAGAGCCATGCAAAGTACTCAGATCGATATGGTTCTGCGGCGAATCACAACGATACTATCTGTAGTCATTGTGACTTTGACTCTAGTTGGTGCTACGACTGGCATTTTGCTGTCTTTTTACTACGAACCAGCAGCAGGAAGAGCTTACCAATCCTTGAGAGCGATCGATACTCAATTGAATTATGGTTGGCTGTTCCATAAAGCCCACGCTATTGCAGGGAATGCAGTTGTGGGAGTTTCGCTGATTCAAATTGTGGTTATGTTTGTGAGCAGACAATTTACTAAGAGTTGGTTGGCTGCTTGGATTAGTGGAATTTTGTTTACTCTGAGTGCAATTGGTTTGGGTTGGACGGCAATGATTCTCTCTTGGGATCAAGAAGGATTTTGGCGTTTTAGCATTGAATTAGGCACGATTGAGGCTATCCCTTTTGTGGGTTCTTTATTAAGGGATATTTTGACAGGCGGTACGGGTATTAGCACCGTAACTGTTCAACATTTGTACACTATTCACAGTTATGTTGTCTCGGTTGCTGCCTTAGTACTAGCTATAGTCCATTTAGCAAGCGTACTTTGGCAAGAGAAGCGTGTTGCTCAGGAGGTAGGAGCGTCACTGGTGGAAAGTTGAGCTAACTTTGTTAACGGTATTTCTTCAACCTCTGATAACTTTTCTAGTGAGAGGCGAGTGGATTGGTTGCTACCAGACAAGCGTTTTAAAAGGCTTGGTCTGGGGTCGTGTAATAGGTAGATAATGCGATCGCCCACAGACCATTCTTCAGAAGCTGGCATAACCTGAATGCGATCGTCCCGTTCTACGAAAAGCGGTACTAACTCGCCTCCTCCAATTAACCCTTGTAAATGTTCTTGCTGACGTTCAAAATCCTCAGCACTCAGTGTTGTCGTACCTAATTTTACCCTTCCGTCATTAAGGTAATCGTTCCAAGTTTTGATGGATAAGTCTGAAAGGAAAGCTTGATTTACCTTATTTTCGTTGACTGTTGTTGTGGCTTGAGGATCGCGAGGAAATACCGCCAAAACTCGCGGCGGATTGAACTCCTCAGCAGCACGTTGCGCTAAAACAAAATTGACTTCGCCATTACTAGTTATTGCTAAAAAAGTTCCGACTGAAGCGAGCCCTGCCTCTTCTAAGACTCCAGCATCTAAAGCACTACTAGCAATTACCCGCAAATTTTCTGCTTCTGCTTGGAGACAACGTTGTGGGTCAGTATCAATCATCACCACTTGTTCTCCTCGTTCTTGAAACAATCGAGCAATTAACAAACTCAAAGGATTGCAGCCAACAATCACCGCCCCGGTTGCTTCTGTTGAAGTAATCTGTAACCACCTGGCAACCCAACCAGCAGTCAATCCTTGGCAAACCACCGTCATGATAATGGTGAGGAAAACTAATGCTTTGATAGCCTCACCACCGTTAACACCTCGTTGTGTCAGCAGAATTGCAAACAAGGAAGCAACAGAAGCAGAAACAATTCCTCTTGGAGCAACCCAACTGAGAAATAGCTTCTGTCGCCAGTTGAGACCGCTATTCCAGGTACAAAAGAGGATGTTAATTGGGCGGACGACAAACATCAGGACTAACACCGTGTATATGCCACCCCAACCTAAAGCAAACAAACTTGCGATCGACAAGTCAGCAGCAAGCAAAATAAATAAAACCGAAACGCTAAGAATCGTCAATTGACCTTTGAAGCGCCGCAACAACCTTTCTTCTGGAACTGAAGAATCTCCAAATACCACTCCAGCAACAACAGTTGCCATCAATCCCGATTCGCTAATAGCCATTTGAGATAAAGCAAATAAACCCCACAAACCTGCCAAAACAACCAGGTTTTTGACCTCAAATGAGAGAAATTTGGCTCGTTTGCAAATAAAAGACATTAGCCAACCACCAGTTGAACCAATAGCGCCTCCAATGCTCAAGCGCATCATCAAGTTGCTAGCAGCCGAAACAAAGTCAGTCCGGTCGTTAAGAATTGTGTTGAGTACGACAACAGCAAGAATGGCTCCCACGGGATCGACCAAAACACCTTCCCCTTCCAACAGAGTTGCAACCTGCCGATCGACGTTGACTTGTTTGAGCAAGGGACTAATAACAGTGGGACCCGTGACGACGACTAGAGAAGCGAACAGAAAAGCAATAGGCCAAGGAAATTCACCTAACCAGTGAGCTGCCATGCTACCACCAAGCAGCGTGATCAGGGTTCCGAGGGTAACAAGCAATTGAAGGCTAGAGGAAACTTTGCCCAATTCTCGCAGATCGAGATTAAGCCCGCCTTCAAACAAAATAATTGCTGTTGCTAGGGCGACTATAACTTCTAACCCAGTGCCTAGCATATTGGGATGTAATAGCCCAATACCATTAGCGCCTAGGAGGATGCCAAACATCAACAAAAAGACGATGCTAGGTACTTTAAGGTATGCAGCCAGCACTTGAGCGCTAATGCCCGCAAAGACGGCAATTACCATCTGTATGGTCATTTCAAACGATGCTTCCATGTAGATTTTGACCGATATATTTCAAAATCTCTTATCAACAACAGTATAGTTAAATCGGCTGAGTGCAGTGTTACACCAGCTGGTGTCTTGGTAAACCAGATATTTTTTTTATACATAGTCTGATATAGTACTGCATTTTTTGAGTTTTGTTGCAATATTGGGGATTGGGGATTAGGGATTAGGGATTGGGGATTGGCGATTGGGGATAAGGGGCAATGGGGATTGGGGATTGGGGATTGGCGATTGGGGAAAATTTTAAAAAAAATCTGTTGACACCAGAAGAAAAAGCCGTTACATTAATAAAAGTGTGAAACCAAACGGTGAACGCCTAATGCGCCCCCATCGTCTAGAGGCCTAGGACACCTCCCTTTCACGGAGGTAACGGGGATTCGAATTCCCCTGGGGGTATTTAAAAAGGTTAACAGTTAGTATTTAAAAAAGTAAATAGTTGAAAGTGAAGAGGCAAGTGTCATATTGTGGTTTGACATTTGCCTTTTTGATTCAAATAGTTGCTACGCGATCGCATATGGCAGCTAAGTTCAAGCGCATATCATTGCTCAAGCGACGCTCAATCAACCCGACTGGCATAGTGCGCTTGGGCCAAACCCTCACGGTATAGCATAGAAGAGTTTTGCTACCTTCGCTTTGGAAACAAGGCTTGAGTTGCCAGCTACCGGAAAACTCTCTAAAGTCTCCTTCTATCATGCAGAAATTAATTTCCTTGGGAAAGTACTCCTCAAGATCGAGTACGACACGCGCACAAAAGTTGAAGTTGAGAAATCGTTGAGCGCCAACTTGTTCTAGACGAATGCCTCCTTGTGGATGCTCGAGTAAACGGCTTTTGGTAAGGCTGGGAACGAAGTCGGCTAAAGCTTCATAGTCTGTGAGTACTTTCCATACTTTCTCTACTGGATGGGGAATTTGGAGTCGAGCTGTAATTTGTCTCTGTCGTTCCGCGATTTTCTCAATTTGAACGTCTACAGATTGCAAAGCAGCTGCATCAATTCCTGAATCCAGTTGTTGGCATATGTCGTCGCTAGCAACTAAATCGAGTTCTTCTGGGATTTTGTGTTCTTCAATCACTGTTACCAATTATGATTCGCTATCGTTAGAAAATTGGGGCAAAGTCAAAGTAAAGCAAATTTCACTTAAGTTAGACTCCTCAATTGGCTTGCTTTCAACAGCAATCTCTCCACCAAGGTGCTGTACTAAAGATTTTACCAACGCAAGACCCAATCCCATACCGGGAGTCCATCTTCCTTTACCTCGACGGAACTTATCAAAGATGTAAGCGGCTTCTTCTTCAGAAATCCCGCGTCCAACGTTGGTTATCTTAATAATAACTCGATCGCTTTGTTGATTAACTTCGTGGCTTGCTTGTATATTAACAACAGTTTCGGGTTCTGAATACTTATACGTATTCGTTAACAACTCTTGGAAAATTCTGTCAAAACTCTCCACTTCTGTTTGTATCGAGAGTGGCTCCTCTGGCAAGTTTAAGGATATATTAATTCCTTTTTCTAATAATTTCTTCTCAAAAGATACAGCAATATCTTGAATTTTGGTATTTAAATCAATCGTTTCTAGGTGCGGTTGGTCTGGATCGTTCTCCAGTCTTTGGAGTGTCAGTAAGTCATTAATTAAGTTAATTTCTTTATTACACTCTTCTTCTAGAATGTCCAGATATTTCACCTGACGCTCGGCACCAATCCCAGGTTGGCGCAACATACGCAGTGCCATACGCATATTCGTTAATGGATAGCGTAATCGATCGCTCAAATTGCTTAAAAATTCATCTTTGAGTTCGTTGAGTTCTCGCAGTTGCTCGACGTATTGCCGAGTTCTTTCATGCAGTTTTGCTTGTAGTTCCAAGCTGCTTTGTAGTTTTGCCGTGCGCTCGTCTACCAAGGTTTGAACTTGCCGCAAAGTCTGGTTTTGGATGATAGCATTGCTTAATTGAGCGCAAACCATGGACAATATGTTGAGTTCTGATGATTGCCAGCTTCGAGATGCCGATTGCTGCAACACCATAAATCCTAAGACTTTGCCTTGAATTTCTAATGGCATTAACAGCATTGCAGGTAGTGATTCTATGGCAAATACTGGAGCAACTGTTGAGTTATCTCTTATATCTGTACTATCATTAACGATGACAGGTTTTCCAGAACTTACAAAAGCACGCTGACACAAGCCACAATCGGCAAGATAGAAAGAATTTTCTGAAGTATCGGATTTATTTGTCAGAGAACCTTCTTTTTGCCGACACCACTCACCCACAATGTTTGCTTTTGCCTTGGGTATTTGTTTTTTCGGATTATTTCTAATGGAGAGTGGGTCTGTGTATTTCAGGAGGATTAGCAGACCCCGATCTGCTCCCAATGTTTCGGCGGTAGATGCTAATGCTAACTGAAGCATTTGATTTAATTCCCAGTTGCTACGACTGAGTATTGTTAATTGCTTGATGAGGTTTTGGTGCTGAGCACAAGTTTGTAAGTATTTCTGTTGGCTGGCAAGCTGCTGTACCTGTACCGCGTGCGAAAATGCGATCGCGCAAGCAGATTCCACCGATTTTAGTAATCGTTTTTCTGATTCCGTCCAGCTGTAGGGCTGTGACTTGATCAAGCTAATGACACCGTTATTCTTGCCACCAAACCGACTCGGAATGGATAAAACGGCTTTTGCAAGTGGCAAGAATTGACATCCAAGAGCAAGACTTTTTTGAATTGTCGAAATGTCTTCTATAGTGATTGGTTCAGAAGCACATTCCATCACTGGTAATTCCAACTGTTCTATCGCAGCAAATACTTCTCCAGAGGGAAGTAAGCCTGAATACTCTTCGGCGTACCAATTTGCACTTATGATTTCATTTGACCCCTCAGTGGGTACTGTTACCAAACAACAGCAATCCACATCAAAGGCAACTCCTAAAACTTTAGCAATTTCTTGCAGCATCATTGTCGGACTCAGATGACTGGCAATGATTTGGTTAAGTTCTTGTGCCAACTCAAAGTTGGGTTCTTCCTGATGCTGCATCAGCTTGACCGAATGTTGTTTTTTTTCTATATCATCATTAGGGCGCTTTGGCGGTGATGATAAAGGTTTGTTCATTCCTAGCACACTCTTGGACATTGACCCCATTTTCTGTATACAAAATCTTTTAGCACATCAATCCTCGATCGCTCTGCTGCTGCACCCTAACGAACCTGTAATCTTTCTCTCACCTGTTATAGCCCCTTTCTATTTCAGATGACTAAGTTTCCGCTATGTTAAACAAATTTCTAAAAAAGTCAAAAATATCAAAAACATATTTAAGATGCTTCAGCAGAATAATTGTCGGCTTTGGTGTACCTCGTTAATTTACTAACTTGGATTTAGGATATCTCGGCTGTAACTATATATAAACCGTAATTTCTCTAGATTTGGACCAAATGCTTCTCAAGATATTTCCGCGCTAACACTGAGAAAAAAAATCTTATAAACGTAATATTTTATTCATATTCTCTAGAGCTATGGCAGTAGCTCTGTTTCAGGGCTTTTCCAAGGAAACGCTCTAAATACTAGTTTTTGTGAGACCATCCTTCCAGGTTTTACACGTGTAAAAAAATATTTATTCAAATCTTTTTATTTAATTCTACAAACTTCATCAGTTTTTTATCTTTAGAAATAGAAAAATGCTTTTTGTGTTAATTTTTGTAAAGTTTAGTTTCTGACACCTACCATATAGATACCTATCCAATACTTGTCGGTTAAGCTTTTCCTCCCCTGCAACCCTTGCTAGATACGTAGTAGTAGTAGGGTGGGCACTGCCCACCATTAGCTGTTGGTGGGCAGTGCCCACCCTACTTAACTTAACCGAGCAGTATTGGATACCTATCTCTGCCAGCAACATTTTTTATATTATTTTTTTTAATTATAGTTTTTTTTGAATTTATTAAAATATTTAATATATTGAGCCAACAAAATGTAGCTCGGTTGCCTATAGGGAGTGCAACCGAGCTACATGGAATGCCACGAAAGTTTAATCGGCTACTAAACTTTCGACACTGAGAGGAACCATTTCGCCATTTCTTGTTAATCCTAATAACATTGGTTGTTGTGGTTGTATCAATTGACCCGTGAGCACGCAGCGTTCTTCTTGTTGTGCTGTAGCGGATATGCTGGCTCGAATATCAGAGCGCGAAAACCTCGGCTTCCACTCACCCGACTTCTGCTGGACATAATTCCAAAGGACATCTCGAATCAGAGCCTGATATCCCTGATTGCCAGCTAAGTCTTTTAGCTTATCTTTCAGTTCCCGTTCCAAACGGATGCTGGTAACTTCCATGTCGGTGGTTGGGGTGCGAGCGATAGTATGCATCATTTTTTCTCCTTTTTCTCCTTAAAGTATGGACAGGATAGTAATACAAGTGTAGTATGTTTAAAGGAATGTTCAATAGGTGAAATTTTCTGTGATATCCATTTACCCCATCTCCATCTCTACTTCCTCGCATGCTGCTAAGTCCCGATTTAGTTGGGAATCAGCCGCCGTGGGAGTGGAGTATTTATTTATGGGGAATAATGGTAACCCAAATAAATTGCAACACGTAGAGGGCGATAGTGATTCAAGATATGCCAGCATTGGTGTGCTGTATGCAGCACCAAAACTAGACAAAGAAAGCGGGAGGTACAGATGCCAAGAAACTGTACCGATATAAGACCAGAACGACAAGAAGAAAATGGTCAAATTTCCAACCCCCGCTTCCATAAGAAAAGAAGCGGGGGTTTTTTCATGAGGAGTCAAGCTGTGACGAGCGCAATGCGAGTTCTAGAGCGATCCGTGGTGGTGTTTTCCCAAAATGACTTACCACTGTGTCGGATAAATATCGAGCGGGTGATTGTGCTGTTAGTTGATAGACGTGCAAGCAAACCTGGAGTAACAGGAGAGCATAAGGAATGCTGAAATTAACATACACCGAATCGAGCTTTTACATGGAATGTCTGGCTCAATCGCTGGAAGAATGGGTGGCGCAGCGAGTTATTCTCGCACTGCGAGTTGGTCAATGTTTGTGCGTTGAACCCAGCACTGCTTCCTTCTTGCTTCCTGTTGATTTACCAGGAGTTGAGGTGCTCAAGGCGGCTGTTACTCGCGAGGATAGTGAGACGATCGATCTCTGTTCTTGTGATAGCGACTATATAGAAGTCAGTCTGCGAGGGTCTTGGCTTTCTGATGGTTCTGAGGATGCTGATGGCGTTTTTGTCAGTAAGATGAGCGATCGTTCTGAATTTTTCCTTCACAAATTATGGCAACAAGCTCAACAGAGGGCTTCGGTCATGAGTGAATAATGTGTGGTGGGCTTTTGCCCACTACTATGTTTGAAAAGGACGGGCAAGACGCTCATTCCACAAGAAGATAAATGTTTATATAAGCTGATATTACACCTAACTACAAAGTAGCTTTTAGTTGGTCAATATCGGGAGCATCCCAATTTAGAAAAAACACCCTTGCGATTGTAATCGCTGCTATACAAGCTAAATCCCTTCGGGTTCGCCAGTCGCCAGGGCGTGGGAAACCCGCCTCATGCGCGCTGGACTCACCACCTACGTGGACTTAATCTGGGGTCCTTGTCTTGCGGACGAGCGTTT
The DNA here is from genome assembly GCF_045865695.1 of Scytonema hankhaensis NUACC26. Taxonomy (NCBI): domain Bacteria; kingdom Bacillati; phylum Cyanobacteriota; class Cyanophyceae; order Nostocales; family Scytonemataceae; genus Scytonema; species Scytonema hankhaensis. The sequence goes on along the minus strand of NZ_BAACAP010000239.1, from coordinate 3,980 downwards.
GTATAGCAAGAGAATTTTATTCTTGCAGGCTTTAGCGCAATTCTATTGGTGGTGCGCGATCGCTCTACTACGTATATTTCAAAAATCAAATACGAGACGTATATATAAGGCATAAAGCTAGACATAGTAACGGTTTCCAAGAATTCAAAAAATTTTTCCAAAACACCTTGACATTTATTGTAGTATTTGTGTAGTATATAAGTAATCAAGCAAACGACAAAAACTTCTAAACAAAAAGAGATAAGGAAATAATTATGTTTTACATTGCTTTACTTTTACAGCTTAAACCGCCTCCAAAGGAGGAAAAAAATCAAAAAACATCTGACATTGAAAGCAAGGAGTTAGATAATAATACCAATACAAAAATACCTGAATATATTCATAGAATAAGAGAAATATATTCTTTAGAAAGACGGTTATTTTTGTAATGAATTTTGAAAAAAATAAAATTTTTTTCTTGAGTTTGAAACCCCAATATGACACGAGTAAGTTCACTAATGGGGCTATTTTTTGGGTTGGTATCCAAGCTGGTTGAAGGGACTCGACTGTAAATCGAGAGCTTATATGCACGCGGGGGTTCAAATCCCTCCCAACCTATTACGGAGAGGTGGCTGAGTGGCTAAAAGCGTCCTCCTGCTAAGAGGAAACGGGTAGTTAATATTCGTCGCGAGTTCAAATCTCGCCCTCTCCGCCTTAACTGTTTATGGAAGATGCTGCCGACGGGACGGCAACTAGTCTTGAAAACTAGAGTACAGGCAACTGTAGGGGTTCGATTCCTCCATCTTCCTTTTTCACTCTTAGAGGATGTTTGAAAAGTCCTTTCATCAGTAGCAAAACATTTCGTAAGGAACTGGCGAACCCGGAGGGGTCTCCCACGCCCTGGGGACTGGCGAACCCGTTCGCGTATAGCCCTTGCGGGCATAGCCTGCGGCATCGCGAAGCGTGCGCTTTGCGCTTAGCGTCTCCGCGCTTGAGATAGGGTTACTGGTCACTGCTCACTGCTGAAGCGTGCGATTAAATCCTGGCGTGATAACTGCAAGAGCAATGGCGTAAATTCTTCTGGTGGTAAAGCTAAGATTGATTCAATTATTGTGGCAAGTTCCGGATCGAGAGTCCCAAAACGAACTCTTAACAAGCTTTCGACAACTTGCCTTCTTTCTTCAAGTTGTCCTTCAACTCGTCCTTCAACTCGTCCTTTAAGCTCTCCTTCCTGTTTAGCAAGTTCGCGGTCTTGCTGATAAAGTGGTGCTAATCTCATAATCAACTCCCGATCTTCTGGTGCTGAAATTGTTTGTGCTGCTAAATGCTGTCTAAGGGTGTATAACAATTCTAACGTTGCTTGACGAAACGGATGATTGACGGGCAGTGCTTCTAATTCATCAATGGCTCGGCTTTGAACTGTGCCTCTTCCCAACATTCTTAACCATAATGTTTCTTGGGTGAGTGGGAGTTGATGAATCACAACGAGCGCCATTCTATAAGTGTCAGGGGTAAAGTACACTCCTGTTGTCCAATCTTCGGCTCTATTTGCGCCAAATCCTGAGAGTAATTCATCAGATGCCGTGGGTGTGAGTATCCAGAGTTTGGGAACTGCTGAGTCGCGAACAGAAGTGTTGTTTCTCTTGGCTTCTCGTCGCAATTCGCCGCGAACTTGTAAAAGTTTCAGCAGACAATCACAAATTTCTTCGGCGGGTGCGGCATTGCGAAACGGTTCTAAAATTGCTGGGTTAGCGGCAATTCTACCTAACAATCCTAAAGTTTCTAATTGTTCTGTAGTCTGTGTTGGTGCAAACAGTAGATCGATTTCTCGCACTTCTGAGGAGACTCGTTTTGGCGAATCGACTTTTCCATAAGGTTGAAGGAGTTTTTCAAGATAGTCTTTGGCAAATTGGTCATGGAGAAAGCGCGTCATGTTGTTAGATGATAAACGTGTTTTTCCACAGTGCGATTACAGCTAGTTCATCACTAGGAAGTGTGAAGTTTGTGAGGCAGTTTTCATCGGAGTTAGACATAACCTTTTTCCTAGTTGAGTGAGACTGTAGGAGGACTGGAGAAAGTTATTCGTCATATCTTATCTGGTTTTGACAACAGAATTTCTTCTCAAAGTTATGAGAATTCTAAATATTTGAATTGAGAGAAAAATCTTGTATTTATGAATGAGAGGTTGATTGAGGGCGGAAAAGCTGTTGATTTGATGAACAGTTGATTGGCTACTCAAATCATTAAAAAAATTGGGTGGAGTAGAAATTAAGAGTGGTAAATTTGCGATACGGCTTTAGCCGTTAAGCTTCGCTTATCGCAAGTTTTACCCAATTTTCAAACCAATGACACAAACAGTGGAATTACTGGTTGGTCACTGGTGAGCCCTGCGCTGTAGGCGGGTTTCCCAACCTAGGCAACTGGCAAACCCGTTCGCGTAGCGTCTCCCTCCGATAGGAGATAGGGTTACTGATTACTGGTCACTGATAACTGCCAAAGCGTGTGAATAAATCCTGGCGTGATAACTGAAAGCTCTCTTTCAACTCGTCTTTCCTGTTTGGCGAGTTCACGCTCTTGCTGATAAAGTGGTGCTAATCTCATCATCAACTCCCGATCTTCTGGTTCTGAAATTGTCTGTGTTGCTAAATTCTGTCTCAAGGTGCTCAACTAATTCAAAAAAATTGGGGAGAGTAGAAACTACAAACCCCACCTCTAACGTCAAAAGCTTTATAACGAGGTAAACGTCCGAAGTTATGAAGCGATCGCAGTAATAATATCCAAGATACAGCTTTGTCCTGAGTGCGATAAGCGAAACTTTACGAAGTACAGATGTATTCCTATCAACCTTAGTAGATTAGTGTGGGTTTATCTCTCACGACTGAATCAATTAAATGGAACCGCTACCCAATAATTGGGCAGATATTCAGCCTGATACTGTATATCAAATAACTAGTGATTTACTAGTTTCTTTTAGTCAAGAACAAATTAAACTGGGAATAAAATATGACCAGAACAGTAAACATTTAAAAGCTATTGAGAAGGGTCAAGTCCCTCCACGCGGTAGTATTGGTCTTGTTCCTTCTCAAGAAGAAGGTTACGATTTGAAATCTAAAGTATTGGGAAAAGGCGGCGATCGTCGGTTTCATGCCAAATTTATAAATGGAGTTTTGCACTTTCCTGGTTTAGCAACAGAACATTAATCCAAGTCAGATATGAGTAACATTGAATTAAAAAATCACCCAGTATGGCATGATTTGACTGAAATCTTACAAAATATAGATGTCAACATACTTGTTAAACAACATATCTCTTTATGTGATTATAAAGTGTGTGGTTATTGGGATGAGCAAGATAAATATTATGAAGAAATTTCCCTACCCCGAACCCTCGAAGCTGAATTAACAAGTAGTTCAATTGGCGTAACACGTAATAAACGCTTTCTCCAATTGAAGTTTATCCTCACAGCTTATAGGAATGGTGTTGAAGATAATTTAAGCCATAATAACGGACTGCGTATTGGCAGCTTGGAGCTTGTTTATGATGAAAATCTAGAATTCATAGATGAGAATTGGCAATTAGATATTGATTCTCCTTTTTTGGACATTAAACACGCCTTACAAGAATAGTAGCCCACTACTTTATAGTTGATTAGAGAGAAAAATCTTGTGACGATCAATGAAAGGTTTCTCTAATCGGGAAATTTGTTAATTTTATTAATAGTTGATTTGCTAGTCAAATAATTCAAAAAAATTGGTTGGAGTAGAAATCAAGAGCAATAAGTTCGCGATACGGCAGTATAGCCGTTAAGCTTTGCTTATCGCTACTCCAACCCAGTTTTAAATCCAATAACAGAATCAGTAGAATTAGTGACTGGTCAGGCGATCGCAGGTTACTGGTCACTGATGACTGCTGAAGCGTGCGATTAAATCCTGGCGTGATAACTGCAAGAGCAATGGCGTAAATTCTTCTGGTGGTAAAGCTAAGATTGATTCAATTATTGT
>NZ_BAACAP010000238.1:0-123343 GCF_045865695.1 Scytonema hankhaensis NUACC26 | reverse complement strand
GGCAATCTTGTAGGTTGGATTCAAAAAGGGGAGTGGTTGACCTATGATATTACCGTTCCTACCTCCGGGACTTATCAGCTAGTCGCCCGAGTTGCTTCTGGGGACAAAAACAATCATAGCCTCAAGGTGACTGTTGACGGAAAGAATACAACAGTGAATTTTGGCACTACTGGTGGTTGGCAGAATTGGCAGAGCGTCCTAGCTTCTGGGCAACTATCCTTGAATGCAGGTACACATCAACTGCGCTTGGATATGTTAACCAGTGACTTTAATATCAACTACCTGGAGTTAGTCCAGCCAATCCGTATCGAAGCAGAGAAATACAGGAATGGTGGTCAAAAAGTCGCATACTACGACACGACAGCCGGTAACAGTGGTGGCAATGCGTATGGTACTGACGATGTTGATGTTTCCTATAGTGGGGATGTTGATGGCGGCAATCTTGTAGGTTGGATTCAAAAAGGGGAGTGGTTGACCTATGATATTACCGTTCCTACCTCCGGGACTTATCAACTAGTCGCCCGAGTTGCTTCTGGGGACAAAAACAATCATAGCCTCAAGGTGACTGTTGACGGAAAGAATACAACAGTGAATTTTGGCACTACTGGTGATTGGCGCAATTGGCAGAGCGTCCTAGCTTCTGGGCAACTATCCTTGAGTGCAGGTACACATCAACTGCGCTTGGATATGTTAACCAGTGACTTTAATATCAACTACCTAGAGTTAATCCCCGTATCTAACTTTGGCAACTCGATCCAAGGTAATACAGGTAACAACACTTATACTGGCAGCAATGGAATTGACACAATTACTTATAACCAGGCAAGGGGTCCTATCGTTGCCGACTTGGGTACTGGTGTTGTCAACCACAAGTTTGCTACCTCACCTGACACACCGTTTAAAATTATGCCTCTGGGTGATTCCAACACTTTTGGCATGATTAACTGGGACTCAGGAGCATACCGTGATGATTTGTGGAACTTACTGAAAAATGGTGGTTTCAATATCGATTTTGTTGGTTCACGTTCCTCAGGTCCTGATGGCTTTGATAAAGACAATGCTGGGTTTGGTGGATGGAGAATTAGAGACATTGCTAGTAATAAAGATTCCAATGGCAATGTCAATGTATGGTTAGATAAATATAAGCCGGATAGGGTGCTAATGATGATTGGCACCAATGACATAATTAAGAATGATGATATCAGTAATGCACCCAGTCGGCTAAGTAATCTCATTGATCAAATTACCAACAAATTACCTAACACTCAACTTTTGGTATCTTCAATCCCACCTATTAGTACACCCTCAAATAAAAAGCAGTCGGGCATAGATTTTAATTCATCTATACCGGGCATAGTCAGTAACAAAGTAGCTCAGGGAAAAAAAGTAACTTACGTTGATGTTTACAGTGCGTTAACACCAGATGACTTGCAAGATGGCGTTCACCCAACAAAGGACGGTTATGGCAAGGTTGCTAATGTTTGGCATAAGGCAATTCTCAACACTGATATTGGCAAAGACACCCTTAGTAAGATAGAGAACATGATCGGTTCTCCTTATAACGACACCTTAGTGGGTAATGGAGGTGTCAACATTATTAATGGTGGTGGCGGTAATGATTCATTAACAGGAGGCGATGACAAAGACACATTCGTCTTATCGACAGGACAAGGAACTGACACCATTACTGACTTTATAGTTGGTAAGGATTTGCTGGGACTATCTAGTGGCTTAACATTTGGGCAACTGACTATTACGCAAGCTAACAATGGGATCGATACTTGGATTAACAATGGTAATGAATGGTTAGCTTCACTGAGTGGAATACAAGCCAGCACTATCACGTCTGATGTTTTCACCACTGCTTAATGTCCTTAGCTTGGTAAGGAAACAAGGCTCTAAGTCAAGCTTGTTTCTTCCAAGCTCCAGCCTACAAAACTTTTATAATTAGTGCTTTTTATGAACTTTAATTCATTGACTTTTGTAACTTTCTTTTTTGTAGTTTATACGCTTTATATCATAACAAGGAAAAATTACAAGCCGCAGAATTTTTTGCTGTTAATTGCTAGTTTCGTATTTTATGGATACTGGGACTTGCGGTTGCTAGTTCTTTTTATTATATCCATAGTCATTAATTTTCTCATCGCTAAAAAAATTCAAACAGAGAAAAATAAATATTTACAAAAAAAACTACTATATCTCTGCATATTTTTTAACTTATCACTACTTGGTTTCTTTAAATATTTCAACTTCTTTTCACAGAGTCTTTATCAAACGCTCAAAATTTTTGGAGTAAACTTAGATACGATTGCATTAAACATCCTACTACCTGTAGGAATTTCCTTTTACACATTCCAACTAATGAGCTATGTCATTGATGTTTATAAAGGAGATTTAAAAGCTATCAATAATTTACTAGATTGTGCGTTATTTATTTCCTTTTTTCCACAATTAGTGGCAGGTCCTATTGAACGTGCAATTGACTTATATCCCCAAGTCATTTCACCAAGAAAGATAAAAATACAACAAATCAACACAGGTATATTCCTGATTATTTGGGGATTCTTTAAGAAAATAGTCATTGCTGATAATTTGGCAATAATTGCTAATGAGGTATTTAACAACTACACACAGTATAAAGGACTGGACATTCTCATTGCTATCCTTGCCTTTACAATTCAAATTTACTGCGACTTCTCTGGTTATTCTGATATTGCACGAGGGATTGCCAAGCTCATGGGCTTTGAATTGATATTGAATTTTAAGTTGCCCTATTTTGCTCGAAGTCCTAGTGATTTTTGGACGCGATGGCACATTTCCCTCTCTAGTTGGTTGAGAGATTATCTCTACATACCTCTTGGAGGTAATCGCCAGGGAACTTTCAACACATATCGCAACTTATTTTTAACAATGCTTCTGGGCGGTCTTTGGCATGGAGCTGCTTGGAACTTTGTTCTCTGGGGTGCATATCAAGGATTTATTCTCATTATTTACCGCTTCTTTGAGAAGAAACCAAAACAACGGGAAACTAAGAGTGTCAAGCATTCCTACTGGCAAATTCCCAGTCAAATCTTTTTGATGTTTATTCTTAGCAATATTGGGTGGGTGATCTTCCGTTCAAGTTCAGTAGACCAAATTTATTATATTCTTACCAACGTCGGGTTAGACGGCTCAGAACAGAGTTTCCTTTTTGGTTATAAGTTAATATTTTTCTGCGGACCCCTGCTCATAGTTCAATTGTGTCAGCATTTTACTAATGATTTACTTATCTTAACCAAACTGAACCCCCTATTTCGCATTCTAATTTACAGCTTTTTACTCATCTGGATTTGCGTTTTTGGGGTTCGCGAGTCTGGAGAATTCATTTACTTCCAGTTTTAATTAATTAAGAAATCTCAAGTTAAGGAAAAATGGCACAACGCGCTAATCAACAGTTACCAGTAGAGATTATCAAACCAGTGAGTACTCGCAGTGTCTTGCTTTCTTTGTTATGGATTGCAATTCTTGTCCTTCTTGCCAACTTTGCAGCCAAATGGTATTTGGAGAAATATACAACGAATAGAGGCGATTGGCTAATTAGGGAGAAATGGGAACTTCTTGAGAATTTAAAACAACCAGTTGATTGGCTATTACTAGGAGATTCTAGCTGTAACCAAGGTATACTCCCCAGCATCCTTAACGAAAAGCTTAATACTACCTCAATCAATCTCTGTACTATTGGTAACATGACAAGTTTAGGCGATGCTTGGATGTTAGAAGCATATATAAAGAAATTTGGACCTCCACGCAATGTTCTTATCGTTCATGTGCCCGACGTTTGGAGCCGCCAATTTCAATTGTCATTACTCGCGAAAATACCCCTAAGCTGGGGATATTGGCAGCAGATAGAACCACAAATTGCACTTAATTTAAACAATCAGCTTGACCTTTGGGTACAACGATATCTCCCTTTATATTCAGCCAACCAAAGTCTTGCCAATCTGTTGATGTTTCCATTGGATTCGTTCAAGTTAAACAGGAGCTTTAAACTGGAAAATGATGGATTCATGATTTGGGAGAAACCAAACCCTAAAAACGTTGAAAGTCAGAAAGAAGAGCAAATCAATTTTGTTAAGAGTAATGAATTTAATATTTCATCTGATAACAGTTTAGCTTTAAATAGAATTGTGACCGAAGCAGAAAAATATAATTTCGATGTTTACTTAGCTAATAGCCCATTATATGAAGTTCTTTACGAAAATGAAAAATTTAAAGCTTATTTTAGTCAAGTCCAAAAAACACTTAATGCTTATGCAAACCGGAGTGAAAAAATTCACCATATCCAGAAACCAATGACTTTTCCAAAAGAACAGATGGAAAATGCCGACCATGTGGTTTACTCTGCGGCCAAAGTATATACGAATGAACTCATCACAGAAATTATTTCAATCCCAAAAAATGATGGTTAAGAGTCTGTTTCAAAATCAGTTGTGAAAATATTAAGAACTGACAAGAAGATAATTTTTCCTTTAGTAGTTTCTAAGAGCTTGTTATGAATATCCTTGCAGTCATTCCAGCCCGTTACAATTCAACACGTTTTCCAGGTAAGCCCTTGGCGCTGATTGGCGATCGCCCAATGATACAGCGAGTTTATGAAGCAGCCAAAAGCTGTCCTGATTTCACGAAAGTAGTGGTCGCCACTGACAGTGTAGCGATCGCCGATTGCGTGCATCAGTTTGGGGGAGAGGTGGAGATGACTCGTTCTGACCATGCTACTGGTACAGATCGAGTAGCAGAAGTCGCTCAACGCTACTCCAATATGGAAGTCGTGGTCAATGTTCAAGGAGATCAACCCTTTGTCACGGGTCAGATGTTGTCTCAGTTAGTCTCTCCTTATGTATCCGGGGAATTACCCAATATGACGACTTTGGGATGTCCTTTAGACCCTAAAACAGGTTATTGCGATCCTAATGTTGTCAAAGTTCTATGCGATCGCAAAAGCAATGCCCTTTACTTTTCTCGTGCTCCTATTCCCTACTTCCGTAATTCTGGGGATGCACCTGTGTTTCACCATCTTGGACTGTATGCCTTTGAAAGGAATTTTTTGGCTCAATATGCTCAAATGAAACCTACTCCTTTGGAGGAGTGTGAAGCTTTAGAGCAACTGCGGGTGCTGGAACATGGGTTTGCTATTCGGGTGTGTCTCACTGAAAAAGCTGTTCTAGAAATTAATACCCCTGATGACTTGGTTCAAGCTCAAACCTCAATTTTTGCTGGAGTCTAAATACCACTTTACCGAAATTAATTTGTCTATCCTATGAAATTTCTTCTTAGAAAAGTAAAGAACAAGCTAGATACTGCGTTTATGTTTTTGCAAAAAATATTGCAACAATATATACCTTGGGCTTTTTTAAAATCCCCACAGCTTCGGATGCTGATTTATGGTGACAAGATAGACTGCATTCTCTACTCATTAGCTATCACAAAAAAGAATGTATTCTTTGTACAAGTTGGCTCCAACGATGCCAGTCACGGTGACCCTCTATGCCATTTTATTCATAAATGGAACTGGGCTGGAATTATGATTGAACCAGTTGAATATGTATTCAAAAGACTGGAGAAAAACTTTAGCCAATTTGAGAATATTATTCTTGAAAATGTCGCTGTATCTAGTGAAAGCGGAGTCAAAGAATTTTATCACTTGGCGGAGTGCGACGACTTGCCAATAACCTACAACCAACTAGGCTCTTTTTTGTTAGAGACTGTACTAAAAAATTCTAGTTGGATACCTGATATAAAAGAGCGAATAGTTACAACTCAGATCAAATGCTTGACATTTCAAGAGATATGTCGTAAAAACCACGTTAGTAACATAGATATTCTACATATAGACACAGAGGGGTATGATTTTGAGATTATCAAGATGATTGACTTTGAATGTGTCAAGCCAATGGTTATCTTGTATGAGCATAAACATTTGAACGAAGATGACAAAGCTAAATGCCGCAAGCACTTAGAAAGGCAAAATTACGAATTAATAGAGATTCAACGAGACACTATTGCTTTACAAAAACAGACAAGTAACAACAGTTTGAAACTTTGTCAAGCATGGGATGTAGTGCGTCAAGTGACTCCATCAAAAACCATTCAAATGGCACAAACCTAAAGACACTACCGCTACGCTGCAAGGCTGAAAGCTCGAAATGTTGAAGATAAAAGAGAAATTTACAAGTAAGTAATGCGTATAAAATATGTTTAAACCAAAAGAATTATTTATACGTGGATACTCTATACCTTTATCTGACTCTAATCTATTTAATTTAGAAGATCCTGAAGACCAGAGTATCGTAGCCTGTCCTCAACCACCTATAGAAGCCGTAAAAGCAGGTAAAGCTGTATCAGTTCCATCAGGTGAGTTTGATATTAGCGTCATCCTGGAGCAACTTCCCAACAGCTTTCAACCAGAGATAGTTAATTTATCAGCGAGAAACATGAACTTCATACCAAGAGGACTTGAGAGAATCAAGTGTCCAAAGGTTATGAAGATTGGTGACACTTTCCATTGGAGTGATGGCTCGCTAAAAGGTATAATTCAATACTGTCAAACACTCCAGTGTGATTACCATTGGGTTTACCAAGGGGTTCAGCATTTACATTTTTTTGTTGAAGCTGGTCTCAAAAATGTCTTCTGGCTACCGGGAACTCCTGTTATTGAACATTATATTCCTCAGAACAAAGAATCGAAATCATACGACATCATTTTTCGAGGTTCTCAGTCCGAACTTCACGTTCACCGCAGCAGACTGGTAAAGTTCTTGCAAAACTCTAAAGTCAATATTGACATTCAAAGCAAGCCATATATTGAGTGTCTGGAAGACTACGCTAATTCCCGAATAGCATTCAACTGCGGCTTGAATGGAGATACAAATCGACGAGTTTTTGAAGTGATGATGGCAGGAGGTTTCCTGTTGACAGATCGCCTGAGTTCTCAGTCTGGTCTGTTTTCTCTGTTTCAAGAAGGCGTTCATTTAGAGTGCTATGAAAACGAAGGGGAGCTACTCCACAAGATAAAGTTTTATCTAAAGAATCCCGATAAAGCAGAAAAAATTGCAGCAGCAGGTCATCAAAAGCTGATAGATTGCTACAGTCAGCAAACAGTTCGACAAAAGTTCTACCGTTACATACTTGAGGGTAAGATCGAGCCGCCTTTCTTACTCGAACACGATAAAAGGGTTCTCTACATCAACCGCAACGGAGACCATAAAAAATTTAGTATTCGACTTCAAGTTTACGAGCTGATTCAAGAAATCCACAGACTGAATCCCCAAATAAAACTCCTGTATTGGAAAGGAGTGAATCAAGAAATGGTCTCAGACCTAGCCGATCTACCACGTTTAGACATAACATATTTCAATTTAAAAGAAGCTGTCATCGAAATGGAAGCTTGGTGCTCCAAAGTTGGTGTCAAAGACCAAGTTCACCTGGAATACTTACCCTCATTGCAAAAATTTCAAATAGTTCTACTGGATTTACCAGATACGTTAGCTGCAATAAAGCAGCTTCTGTTGGAGGTAGAACCAAAGATTGCTAACTCTGGTTTTTTATTAATAGTAGGAGATACTAAGCGCCAAACAAAAAGAATTTTGAACCTACTGGCTAGATTGAGAGGTTTCATACCTGTCAGCCTTTGTGTAGCAGGTTCTCAACAGCCTTTGGGAGTCGGAGCTTGTTTTGTTTATCAAAAGCTAGCTAGAGGGGGTCAAGTCAGTCAGGAATCAACACCAAAGTTATTTGTTAACAAGCTTAGCCTTAAAGCAAAGGTACGTATGCAGTTACGCTCTCTACCGCTAGTTAGGCAAGCTAAGAAGTTTGTGAAAAGTTTCTTACTGAAGAAAAGTTGAAGAACTACACTTTATTCTTAAACTATATTCAGCTTCTTAAAGAGAGAACTATCAGACAATAATATTTCTAGATTACCAGGAGAAAATTCTACAGAATGTCAAACAAGCAATCAAAAGACTCGCAGTCAAACAATAGCATTTCTACTCGATCGTAACTCAAAAATAAAAATTCTTGATATGAGAAAAATACTATTACAGAGTTGGCAACTTCCGCCAACAAATTTTAGGCTTTTCATCATCACTATATTGATATTGGGGGTATTTTTTAGATTTGCCAACATAGATGGCAGAGTTTACTGGCATGACGAAACCTATACTTCATTGCGTATTGCTGGCTTCACAGTAACGGAGGTCATCCAGAACATTTTCAATGGTAAATTAATAGATGTTGAACAATTGCAAAAGTTCCAGCAGCTGAGTTCTGAAAAAGGGGTAATAGATACCATAAAGGCGCTGATGCTAGAGGATCAGCAGCACCCTCCGGTGTACTACGTGATAGCCCATTATTGGGCACAGTTACTGGGGGATTCAGTAGCAGCGATCAGAAGTCTATCTGCCTTTACTAGCCTGCTTGCATTTCCCTGCATCTACTGGTTGTGTTTAGAATTATTTCAGGAATCTCTGACTGGTTGGGTAGCAGTTGCGTTAATAGCTGTTTCGCCGTTCCAGATTCATTATGCACAAGAAGCACGGGAATACAGCTTGCTTGGCGTAGTTGTTTTGCTGTCTAGCGCTGCATTACTGCAAGCAATACGTTTACATACCTGGTTCAATTGGGTAGTATATGCTGCTACACTCATCCTGGGGTTATACACAAATCCGCTTTTTGGTCTTGTCGCAATTGCTCATGGGAGTTACGTGCTTATTAATCGGGGGTTGCGGTTAGAGAAGACTCTTGTTGCTTATCTTCTTGCATCCACTGTAGCGTTTTTTGTCTTTTTCCCTTGGCTAGTAATAATTATTACTAATTCAGGATACTTACGGATTGTATCAGCTTGGATGAACGTCCGGTTAACTTGGAGTCAATATCTTGACAGTTGGATTTACAATCTTACATATAATTTCTTTTTGCCTCTCCCAATTGGTCAGCTTTGGCTAGTTGTGAAAATTTTTGTGTTGTTTTTGATAGGTTACGCCCTCTATTTTCTTTGTTACTGTACCAATAAAAAAACGTGGTCATTCATCATTATCTTAATCATACTTCCGACCTTTGCCCTGGTCTTACCAGACCTAATCTCTGGAGGTATGCGCTCAACCATCCCACGCTACATCATTCCTTGCTATTTGGGAATAGAGATAGCAACTGCTCATCTGCTAGCGATGCAGATAAGCTCCATAAACGGTAAATACAACCAGCAAAGATTATGGCTAGTTGTTCTGGTGGTACTGGTGTCCATCAGCCTACTTAGTAATGCAAATACTTTGCGAGTGGAAATTCTGCAAAAACCAGGGTATGATGCCACACTTGACATGGCTCAGTCCATCGAGCGCTCATCTCGTCCTCTCGTCCTTAGCAGTGAAGATGCAGACCCTATTAGCAATCCGATGGTAGGTGATGTCCTGTCTCTAGGTCATTTGCTCAAACCAAAAATAAAGCTTCAATTGACGACGGAACCAATACTGCCAGAGATTCCTACTGGCTTTGATAACATATTTGTATTTAAACCTATTAAACCATTTAAGCAGGCTCTCGAGCAGAAGTATAAGTTGGAGCCCGCCTATAAAACTTCTCTGTGGCGTTTAAAGAGAAAAGCATAAGAGTCAGGGTGCAAAATACCGCGAGTTTGAGCGATCGCCAATAAAAATGCTTCTAGCTCAATAACAATAATCGTAGGTACACTTTTATGCTCTTGGACTCAGACAATTTAGAAACTATAGAACTCTCTATTGTAATTCCTTTTTACAATGAAGAGTCCAATATCAATTACCTGTTTGAACGGCTAACCTCAGTGCTCAACCGTCTCAACATGAAGTATGAGATTATTTGCGTTAATGATGGTAGTAAAGATAATACTTTAAAGTATTTGGTTCAACACAATAGTTTAAATCCGACTATCAAGGTTGTCAACCTATCCCGTAATTTTGGTAAAGAAGCAGCGCTGAGTGCTGGTATCGATCATACTAGCGGGGCTGCAGTAGTACCAATTGACGCAGACCTCCAGGATCCACCGGAGCTCATTGAGGAACTTATTAGTAAGTGGCGTGAGGGTTATGATGTTGTTTATGCAACTCGTCGCTCTCGTCAGGGAGAAAACTGGTTGAAGCGTTTTACCGCTGCCGCTTTCTACCGAGTTATAAGTAAAATAAGCCGTATCCAAATCCCACGCAATACTGGAGATTTTCGTTTGCTCGATCGACGAGTCGTCGAAGTCATCAAGCAAATGCCAGAACGAACCCGTTTTATGAAAGGGTTATTTGCGTGGGTTGGTTTTAAGCAGATTGCTATATTATACGATCGCCCTCCACGTTACAAAGGAACTACTAAGTGGAATTATTGGCGACTGTGGAATTTTGCTATTGATGGGATCGCATCATTCAGTCTTATACCCTTGAAAGTCTGGAGCTACATCGGAGTTTTACTATCTACAGCTGCATTCCTCTACGCCACTTTTTTAATAATTCGTACCTTGATATTTGGGATTGATGTTCCTGGCTATGCTTCATTAATGGTAGTCATCCTCTTTTTAGGAGGAATGCAATTAATCACGTTAGGTATTATTGGTGAATATATAGGTCGCGTCTTTGAAGAAGTAAAGAGAAGACCACTTTACCTAGTTCGTGACCTCTACGGATTTCACACCAGTAGTGAGATAAATAAGAAGGCTGCATCTCCTATTAAAGTATATCAAGATTAAGCAAACTTCATTATTAAAGTACTTTTAGACTTGCTTATTTTCAAACACGAGCGGGAAATAGCATCTTGAACCAGTAGGAGAATTTTTTGATATCAAACTTAAAAGGCTTCGTTTTCTTGCTTACGGTTGTCTGCCTCATAGCAACCGCTTTAGGAATATATCTTATAGGAGGTATTGAGCCAGCGCAACTTCAAAAGTGGCTCGGGCAAGCTGGTATCTGGGCACCAATTTTGTACATTGCTATTTATACTGTAGCAACTGTGTTGATGCTGCCTTCAACTGCTCTCAATTTAACTGGAGGAGCAATCTTTGGTATATGGCTAGGTACTTTTTGGACTAGTATTGGTGCATTAATTGCCGCAATAGTATCATTTTTGTACTCCCGTACTGTTGGACGTAAAGCGCTGACCAAAAAGCTGTCTAAAGGTTGGCAACGAATGGATGTTGAGGTGCGCCGGGGAGGAATGCTTTATATACTTGCCATTCGACTTCTACCAATCCTTCCCTATGGTTTGGTCAATTTTGTTGCTGGTCTCACATCAGTAAGCTTCAAGGACTATTTTCTGGGCACTGTTTTAGGCACCATTCCTGGTGTTTTTCCTTTTGTACTCATAGGCAGTTCTGGTTTAAAGGCATTGAAAACAGGAGATATTCTGCCACTGACTGGAGCATTGGGGTTGGTAGGAGCACTAGTTCTGGGAGCAACCTGGTATCGAAATCACCGAGACTAGGGTGTGGTGTGTGGAGTATAAACTCTGACAAAATATCCTTATACTTTGTGTCTTTGCGGCTTTACACGATACTAAGATGTACTATTTTAACTTAAAAGTTTCCGGGTATGTCTCTATGGGTTGTGTAAAAGAGATCGGTTAGCATTTCTAACTGATGTTGATGATGGCTATGTATTCTCCATAGAATTTGAGGAGTAAAAAGCAAAGGTTATGAAAGTATCTGTACTGATTAACAATTACAACTATCAACAATATGTTTTAGATGCTATAGATAGCGTTTTAAAACAATCGATACCTGTAGACGAAATTATTGTTGTTGATGATAGGTCTACAGACGGATCTGTTCAGATCTTAAAAGATAAATTTGCAGACCATGAAACAGTAAAGCTGGTTCTAAAAGAGGAGAATCAAGGACAGCTTTCAAGTTTTAATGAAGGATTTCAGGCAGCTCGAGGAGAGCTTATCTGTTTTCTTGATGCTGATGATATTTATAAAGAGAATTACATTGAGGAAATTGTAAATTTTTACAAAGAGCATCCAGAATGTGATTTCCTATTTTGTAGCGCTGAACTTTTTGGTAATGAAGAACGAATTGCTAGTTGCTACGACAAAACTCGTGATTTAGGTATTTCTAGGATTGTAACTCTTTACAATAGATTATGGATAGGTCATAGAACTTCGACCTTATCAATGCGTAAATCTGTGCTTGAGAAATTATTGCCAATTCCTTATCTGGAAGATTGGCGTATGCGTGCAGACGACTGTCTAGTTTATGGAGCTTCGATAGTAGGAGCAAGAAAATTTTATCTAGCTCAACCTTTGGTAAGGTACAGAGTACACGGTAATAACGGTCACTATGGACGAAGCAAAGAGAGAACACCTGAATACTTGCAACGATACGATGAGGCTGTTAAACGCTTATTCTCGTTTTTATCAACAAAGATGAACTATCCAAGTCATCTATGTGAGCTTGCTGATGTGGAATTCAAGACTATATCCCATCCTACCACAAAGGAATTTAAGACAGTTATAAATCTCATTAAATCGGCTAAAATCCCTCTTCTGAAAAAGGTTATTATGCTTTTATCTATTTACTCACACTATTTCAGTAGAGGAGACTTTTCGCATTAGTTAGTAGATGATTTAATTTATTGAGTTCAGAAGTGTTGTTTCCTAATTAAATCTCCAAGTCTCAATAATTTTATATTAGTCCTTTTGTTGAAAAATTAGGAGTAAGTGTATGGGTTTGCCAATTGTAATTGTTCATCGGGGATTTCCTGAGTATCTATTGTATTCCTTAGCTCAAGCTCAAAAATTTAATCCCAAAAGTGACATATTTTTACTTGGGGATAATAGTAACAGTATTCTAAATTTTATTCATCATGAAAATATCTATAATTATTATACTAAAGCAAAACTTTTTGAGAAAATTTATTCAGAAAAGCATTTGAGTTTTAATGATTATGAATATGAACTTTTTTGTTTTCAAAGATGGTTTATTATTCAAGAATTTATGATAAAAAATAAAATAGATAGTTGTATACATTTAGATTCCGATCTCATGACTTATGTCAACGTAACTGAAGAATTTTCAAAAAAATTTGAAAAGTATAGTTTTACCTTATCAAAAAAAGGTTCCGGACATAATTCGTACATTAAATATTCCGGATTAGAAAAAATTTGTGAACATATAATGAGTTATTATACAAACCCAGAACTTTTTGAGATTCTTACGTCAATAAGAGAGAAAGCGTTATTAGCAGGACAAAAAGCAGGTGGAATTTGCGATATGACTTTGCTAAACCAGTACTACCAGAGATATTCTCAAGAAATTGGTAGCACTTCTGATATTATTAATGATTCTGTTTATGACGCTAATATAAATAGTTCTGATGGATTTGAAATGCGTGAAGGTATAAAAAACATCTTTTGGGTAGATGGTCTTCCATTTTGTAGACATCTCGAATCTGGCAAGGAAATAAGGTTTAATTCTCTCCACTTTCAAAGTCAACCTAAAAAACATATTATGAAGAATTATTTTACAGAAAATAAACGAAAGATAATATACTACATATTAATAAACAAAATGAATCGATTGTATACCAAGTCTGTCCAAAAATTTTGGAGAGTTTGAATGGTAACTTTTAGAATTTTTAGCAGTTCAGGTAAAAATGTTTTACATATATATCTAAGAGGTTAGGAAAATTCTTTTTTGCAAGAAAGGAGATAGCATGGTTTGCACTCAAATTACAGATAATTTATCTATAGGTGACAATTGTCCATTTACCCTGATTGGTGGTCCATGCGTCATTGAATCAGAAGACTTTACCTTGAAAATGGCGGAAGAAATTCGCAAGGTATGCGATCGCTTGGGAATCTCTTTTATCTTCAAGTCCTCTTTTGATAAAGCCAATCGGACTTCAATCAACTCCTTTCGGGGACAAACCTTAGAAGAAGGACTAGAAATCTTACAAAAAGTCAAAGACAAAGTTGGTGTCCCAGTACTTACCGATATTCACGAAAGTTACCAAGCTTCCCCTGTAGCCGAAGTAGTGGATGTTCTGCAAATTCCAGCCTTTCTTTGCCGTCAGACTGACTTATTGCTAGCGGCGGCGGCTACAGGTCGGGCCATTAACGTAAAGAAAGGTCAGTTTCTTGCCCCTTGGGACATGAAGAATGTTATCCGCAAGCTAGAAGGCGGAGGATCTCGGAATATTTTGCTGACCGAGCGAGGTAGTTCTTTTGGTTATAATACCCTTGTAGTAGATTTCCGATCGCTACCCCAGATGCGAGAACTAGGCTATCCTGTAGTCTTTGATGCTACTCACAGCGTCCAGATGCCAGGGGGACAGGGAGATAAATCAGGTGGACAGCGACAGTTTGTACCATACCTGGCTAAAGCAGCAGCAGCAGTAGGTATTGACGCCCTATTTATGGAAATCCATGAAAATCCAGATATTGCTCTGAGTGACGGTCCTAACATGGTACCGCTAGCAAATTTGGAAGAAATCCTGAAACCAATATTGAACATACGTAATACTTTATAGGCAAGTTCCCAGGTAAGTTTAAAATGAGCGACAATTCCAATCCTGAATTGCACAAACGTTTATCTCAGGTCAAGCTTCTAGCGCTGGATGTGGACGGTGTCCTGACCGATGGGGGACTGTACTATACAGACAGCGGAGAAGAACTGAAAAAATTTAATGTCAAGGATGGACAGGGAATCAAGTTAGTGATGCAGGCTGGTGTTGAAGTAGCGATCGTTACCACCAGCACTTCTCATGCCACTCTGCACCGGGCTAAAAAGCTGGGCATTAAGCACACCTTTATTGGCGCTGAAGACAAGCTAACAGTTATCAAAAAACTCTGTGAAGATTTAAGTTTATCCCTATCTCAAGTTGCTTATGTTGGGGACGATATTGTTGATTTGCCAGTCATGTGTGCTGTAGGCTGTCCCCTAACAGTGGCTGATGCAATGCCAGACAATCAAGCTTGCGCTGTCTACGTTAGTAGGTTAGCTGGGGGACAAGGATGCGTCCGAGAAATTTGTGACCTCTTGTTGAAAACCAAATCAAAAGTTGAAGCCAGACTTTCTCTGATAGAAAAATGACTCATCGTCAACTTATCAAACGAGTTATCACTTGCCAAGGTAGCGTTCAGCTAGTTACTGCCTTATCAATTCTCAGCTATCGAGAAAAAGAGCAGCAGCACCTTGGCTGTGAATATGAAAACTACCTGGTTATTTATGACCTTTATGCTCCTTCAGAGCAGATAGATGGATTTGTTGCCTTAATTAAAAAAATGGCAGAACTCATTTGTAACTGGAGAGCAATTGTTTATATAACTCCCACTCAGTTACAAGACATAGATGAAGAAATAAAGTCTCTTGGTTGCTCCAAGGGAATTAAAACAGTACATGAGTTAATAGGAATTGAGGCTGCTGATGAAATTTACTTATGCAGAAATTGGCAGTTTGGCAATCAGCTTCTGATTAATGCCTATCAATCGGCTCAAAAAATTTGCTACGGAGATAGTATTGGAATTTATTTTTCATCTACATCAAAAGGTTTTTCAGTAACCCCAACTACACAAAATAAACATCTTTTACAAAGATTAATCCCTCGCCTGCGCTTTTTAAAAAATAAATTTAAAGGTTTAATCGCAGGATTAAACCATCAGACAGAATGTCAAACAGCCCTTTCACAGATAGAGTTTGATAGGGGCTACTTTGTATTACCTGACATTCTAGGTGAATGCCCCCCCATGCCAATTAAAACAATAAACAAATCCCTGATTCTAGAAACTTTACAGAAACTAAAGGGTTTAGCAGATCCAAACTATATCGCCCGGTTTCAAGAAAAAATCGCTGGTCTTCCAGTCGTTGTCCTGCTGACTTCCAATCTATCGGAAGCAGGTCGAATGTTTCAAGAGGATGAGATTACTGCTTATTGTCAGTTCTTGAATGCTCAAGGAACTTATCAAGACACACTGCTGGTCATTAAACCCCATCCTAGAGACGATATCACTAAAATTGAGAAATTAAAAGATGCTCTAGCTAATTTGTTTTCCAAGATATTAGTTTTGTCCGAGCCAGAACTTTTTTTTCTCCCATTTGAAGTCTTCTTTTTAGAGGCTTTCTTAGTTGGTAATAATGATGTCAAAGTTTTTGCTCTCAGTTCCGCTTGTATATCACTAAAGCTACTGTTTGATGTTCCTAGTATAGTAGGGTTTGGCGATGATATTACTTCAAAGTGGTTCTATGAAAGTTACGTTACAAGCAGATTAATTCATGAACGAGATCTAAGAGCAGCAGTTAAAAATATAGAAAAATTTGAATTTGCTAGTAATGTTTAGTACTTTTATCTAGGATTAAATTGCTTTACTTTTACTTAAAAAAATTGATTGAAAAAATGGAGATTAATTATGTTTGTCAGTCCTATAACGGGTTACAGTAACATCACTTTGGTTAAAACAATTCCGTCGGAATCGCTTATTCAAAGCTGGAAAAATATACTAGAGATAGATATTACTAACGAACTTCATCAATGTCAAGAAATTTATCTTTTTAAATGTAATGAAACTCAGCTAAAATTCTTCGCACCCTTTGAAATTGCTGGCTCAGAAAAACTTTATGAGCAACTTCAAAGATTTGATTGGTATTATATGTCTAAGAAGTGGGAACATCAAGTTGCCTTGAAAAATCTGCATGATTGTAAACAAATTTTGGAAGTGGGTTCTGCATTTGGTTCTTTTGTTGAACTAGCTATCAAGTCTGGTTTAAACATTAAAGGTATTGAACTTAACAAAGCAGCTGTTAGGATAGCTCAACAAAAGAATCTTCCTGTAGAGCACTTAGATTTACAAGAACTTGCTAAACAAGCTCCTCAATCTCTAGATGCCATTTGTAGTTTTCAAGTTCTTGAACACATTTCTCAGCCTAAAGACTTTATTGAATGGTCTATTCAACTATTAAAGCCAAATGGAAAACTTATATTCTGTGTGCCAAACTCAGAGAGTTTTCTGCAATACCAAGATAATCTGCTTGATATGCCACCACACCATATGCTTCGGTGGTCAACACAATCGTTTAAAGCACTGGAAAAAATATTTCCTGTCCGGTTGGAGAAAAGAATAATAGAACCTTTAGCTTCATATCATGTTTCTTTGTATCTAGATTCATATAGTAGCTATTTTCGCTCTATATCTCCCTTATATAAATTACTTTTCAATCGTCATACGACTCCAGTCTATCGAAAACTACTCAAGACTGGGTTAAGGAGATTTTTGACAGGTCAAAGTTTATATGTGCAGTTCCGTAAAGTTGATAAAATTGCCTGATTTTAGCTGTGAAGGAATGAAGTGTACCACTGGAATTATAGCCTTTTAATGTATCGCTAGCGAAAACTATAGGAATCATAAATGATTTATGAAAAATTTTCAGTACTGTAGGGTGGGCAATGCCTACCAACAGACAAAAGTGGTGGGCAATGCCCACCCTACGTGTAGTTCAAAAATCTGCGGAGGAATCCCATACATAGAAGGTAGAACTAACTGGAATCTAGATTCAAAACCAGATATTCGCGTTTATAAACCCGATTCGCTATTTATGGAGGCGATGAGACCATCTGTATGAATATCTTGCATATCAATCAGTCTGATATTACTGGTGGAGCGGCCATCGCTGGTTACCGTCTCCATCAAGGTTTGTTAGCGCAAAATATTAACTCTCGCTTGCTGGTTGGCAGAGTAAAAACTAGTAGCAATCGTGTAGCCTCCATTCCAAATAAATACCCATTGCTCGAAAAGCAAATACATCGCGTAACACGGGGTCTGGGTTTTAACTACATTAATCATATAAGCAGCTTTGATATTACCAAGCACCACTTTTACCAAAATGCAGATGTTCTGAACTTTCATAACCTACATACTGGTTATTTCAACTACTTAGCGATTCCGTCTTTAACTGAAAGCAAACCCGCTGTTTTTACTCTTCACGATATGTGGAGCTTCACAGGTCACTGTGCCTATAGCTTTAAGTGCGATCGCTGGATGAGAGGCTGTGGTAAATGTCCGTATCCAGATACATACCCAGCTATTTCTAGAGATAATACCCATTGGGAGTGGAAGCTCAAGAACTGGGTTTACAGCAAAGCTAAATTAACGGTTGTGACACCCAGTCATTGGCTGACAGAGCAGGTGAAACAAAGTATGCTCAATCGGTTTCCCATTTATCACATTCCCAATGGTATTGACACAGAAGTTTATCAACCTCTCGATCCAGAACAATGCCGCTTTCTACTAGGCATTCCTGTAGGCAAAAAAGTTTTGATGTTCGCCGCAGACAGCTTGAAGGATTTCCGTAAGGGAGGCGATTTGCTGCTGAAGGCTTTACAAAACTTACCTGAATCTCTAAAAGCAGAAACTTTGCTACTAATTTTAGGTGATGATGCTGAAGCCATTTCTGAAGCCGCAGGAGTGATGACCCTAAATCTGGGTTATGTCGCCAGCGATCGCCTCAAATCTATTGCCTATTCTGCTGCTGACCTGTTTATTTTTCCTACTCGTGCTGATAATCTTCCCCTAGTGCTACAAGAGAGTATGGCTTGTGGCACCCCGATGGTTTCGTTCAAAATTGGTGGCATTCCGGATTTGGTACGCCCAAATATCACTGGCTACTTGGCTACACCAGAAGATCCCGATGATTTTTGTCACGGCATTGTACATCTGCTGGAAGATGAGACTGAGCGCGATCGTATGGGTCGCAATTGTCGTGCGCTCGCGCTCAAAGAATATTCTTTAGAATTGCAAACCCAGCAATACATTCAGTTATATCATCAAGTTTTGCAAATAGACTAATCTTTTCTGGCAAGCTGTCAATCCTGTACGACTTTGTGAAGTAAAGCTATCCACATATCTGGCGGTTCAGAGTAGTAATCGATTTCCTCAACTTGATATCGATAAAGGTTAGAACCGTTCTTTAAAAGAATATAATCTCCACGTTTGATCCCTTTAAACTGTGCAGTCATGTAACCTTTTGTTAGGTTATCAACAGGTTCAAATGCATAGTCACATCCGCAAACACATTCAGTATAGTCATAGGTCTGCTGCTTTTGCTGTTTTTGTCTATTCCAAAGAAAGTTGAGCAGCAGCAGTAGAATAACATTGAGGTTGATGCCTGACCTGATATGAGACATAAATGATTGGCAAAGAAATGTTGACAGCAAAGCGGATAGTGATTGGCGGTTTTCTCGGACGGGGATCGACCCTAATAAACCAAATTCATCAATACAATTTTATGTGAAAGTTCATCAAGAGTGTAGGCAAGTTGCCAGCGAAGAAACGTTACTCCGAGCACAAGTTGGTTTCTGGCTGCTTTTGAACAAATTACTGCAAAATATTTGTTAAAGGACTTGACACTACCCCAGGACTCACTGCTATACTAACTTATGTAAATCAGTAATGGGGCGTAGCCAAGTGGTAAGGCAGCGGGTTTTGGTCCCGCCATCCCTAGGTTCGAATCCTAGCGCCCCAGTTAGAGTGTAGAATAATTAAGTTTAGTTTACAATAAATAATTAATCATTGACTACGATTCCCCAACCGACTATTTTGGTAGGGATGACGGAAGCCCCAATTTCAATGAGGTACCGTTTGGTTTAGGTTGGGGTAGTTCATAATGGTAAACAAGAGTTGTGAATACCTATCTATATTTTATACTAAAAGGAAAAGAACTTACAAATTTCTCTTATGTAATGTTACTGTATATATAGTGCATTGCCCCAATATAAACGGTAGTTTTTTTCAGACTTCAGACAGGGTGGCAAATTTATTACTTTGTTTTTGAAAATACCCAATTTTTTAAGTAGTTATCAGGATTATAGCGATCGATTAATGAATCCACAGACTGGCTAAGTGACTGCAAGCACTTGACAGTCAAACACGCTTAGTTATTTGTGCAAGATTAAATTGCAGTGTGCAACTACTTAAAACTATGAGTCACAAAACTTAACTTAAGGCTATGCTGAAGTCAGACAAATATCCTCATCCGTTGTCACAAGCCCAGAGATCCCAGGTAAATGATGAAGAAGGTGGATTGAATCTGGGTCAAGTTGGAGAAACCTTCCGTCGTCGTGCATTGTTAATTGCTGGTGTAACAGGTTTAGTTGCTACGGCAGCGGTATTAAAGGCAGAAACAGATCCTCCCGTGTATGAAGGCAAGTTCGAGATTTTAACCAAGCCTGTTACTGGTGAGAGCAGAGCAGTAGCCAATGTCCCTCAAACCTTGGAATCACAAGAAGGGATAGCACCTCCCGAGCAAGTACAACAACCAGTTGCAACAACGATTCAAGTTCTCACGAGTCGTGGGATGCTAGAACCAGTTATCAAAAAGCTTCAGATTAAGTATCAAACTAAATATCCTGAGTTAGATTACGACACAGTCACCGATCTTTTACAAATACAATCGAATAAGCAAAATATTCTAGAAGTCACATTTACTTGTTCAGATGAAGAGCTAGTTCGTGATACTTTAACATTACTAAAAGATTCTTATCTTCGGTATAGTTTGGAAGAAAGTCAAAACGAAGTTAAGCAAGCAATTAAGTTTGTTGGAAAACAAAGCAAGCCTTTAGAAATGCGGGTTGATATTGGGCAAAAAAAGTTGCAATTCATTCGACAAAGGCATAACTTGGTTGAACCGGCACAGAAAGCTCAGGAAGTGTCCAATCAGATTGCAGCTTTGACGCAACAGCAAACAGAAAATCGGGTACAGCTAGAACAAATGCAAGCTAGTTATAGGGACTTGCAAAGAGAGTTAGCGCAACAACCAGGGGAGAGGGCAGGGAACTCGTTGCTAAGTGAAAATGCTCGCTACCAAAAGATACTAGATCAGCTTCAAGCAGTGGAAGTAGAGGTTAACAAAAACGCAGCTAAATTCACCAATGAGAACCCAAGTATCCAGTTCCTACAGGAACAGAAAGCAAATCTAACTCCGATGCTAACTGCTGAAGAGAATCGCGTAAGAAAAGATTATCAAAGCCGCATTCGAACATTGGAAGCTCGCGATGAGTCCTTAAGAGAGAAAATTGCTTATTTCAATAAGTATCTGACAGATTTAGCAGGTATCATTCGTGAGTACGATAACACTCAGCGAGACTTAAAGATTCTCACTGATGGTCTGATTCAATTTAAAACTAAACAACAAGCATTGCAGATTGAACTTGCCCGAACGGTGCCATCATGGAAGCTACTCGACCCTCAACTTCAGGAAGTGAAAGAACCTGAAGCTGTCGCAGGGAGTACCAAAAGCAACTTAGCTTTGGGGGCGCTGTTAGGTTTGTTATTAGGTACGGGTGCAGCTTTAGTAATGGATAAGCTCAGTAATGTCTTCTACTCTTCTAAAGACCTCAAAGACGCTACTAGATTGCCGCTATTAGGCGTAGTTCCCTTAAGAAAAGAACTTGGAGCAATGGCTTGGCAAGAGGCTGCTGGTGAGGCACAACGAGCAGCTCGTGCCTCCTTTTTTGAAGTCTTTCGCTCTCTTTACACAAATATTCTTCTTCTTGGTTCGGATACGCCTATTCGTTCAGTGGTTATCAGTTCGGCATCACAGGAAGACGGAAAAACTACTGTTGCAATACACTTAGCTCTGGCAGCAGCAGCAATGGGGCATCGAGTTTTGTTGGTGGACGCCAATTTACGTACCCCTACCATACACAATCGTGTTGGGTCAATGAATATTCAGGGGCTAACTGATATCATCGCCCAAGACTTAGACTGGAATAATGTGATTGAGCGATCGCCCCTGGAGGATAATCTGTTTGTCCTGAGTGCCGGTCCAACTCCGCCCGACTCCATTCGATTGCTTGCATCTCGTAAAATGCAAGATTTGATGAATGACCTACAATCCAGTTTCGATTTAGTAATTTATGACACACCGCCTCTTGTAGGTTTTGCCGATGCTAACTTGCTAGCAGTCAACACAAATGGGCTTGTACTAGTTGCTGGTTTGGGCAAGCTCAAACGTAGTATGTTCCTGCAAGCATTAGAAGAACTCCAAGTTTCTGGTACACCTATTTTAGGAGTCATAGCTAACAAATCCAAGGATGTCGCTACAACCTCTTACACTTACTACCAGCAATATTACAAGAGTATGAGCGCTGAAAAGATTGGAATTGAAAGTCGATAATTCCCGCTCAACTTCCCAACAATGTCAAAAGTTGTAGGGGTGCGGCAGTCTTGCGCCCCTACAAATGCTATGAAACCATTCCGAAAAAGAACAGTTGTTAGCCGTTCACAGTATAGTCCCGCCTGAGCGGAACTACAAACCTATCGCTATTTTTCCGGGGATTTCAAAGCCCGATCTAGAATTTGGCGGGCTTCTTCTGCTTTTGTTCTTGCTTCTTGATAGCGTAGATTAGCCTGAGCGTAATTCTTGAGAACTTTAAAACCTTCCTTGAGACGAGCGATTTCCTCTTCAGTTACGGACTTATCCAAGAATAGGACATCAACCGCCTTACGAATTTCCAGTGCTTCAGTGCGTGATTCCTGCACTTTCAGCTTGAGGGTTGCAAGATTGCTTAAAACTTGGACAGCTTGGGAAATAGCATCTTCATCACTTGTGGTATCACCAGTTGGTGTTTCTTTCACTTCAATCAGTTGTTGCGGACCAAACCCATCTTCTAGTTCTGTTGGTAACTTACCGTCATCCATCAGTTTCATCAACTGATCCATTGCTTTCTCACGAGCTTTGGCTGAATCTTTTCCAGGAACGGTAAGGATAATTTCTGGGCTTTGGGCAAGAGTGTATTGAACCATAATAATCGACAGGTATAGGCAGATAATTGTTAGTAAACAAAGCCAAGGGTACTAATTCTAACGCGAAACCAAGCTATAAAACGAAAAAATTAACTCTATTAACCGTAGAAAAGAAATCTTTATACTAGAGAAAGAAGATTCTTTTTCATTGCGAGGGAAGAGCGATGGCTCCAAATCCCACCATAATGCATAGTGTAGAACAATTGGGTTATCGCGTCACCGTTGGTGATGTGGCAACTCAAGCTGGTTTAAATGTTGCGGAAGCAAGTCAGGGTTTACTCGCCCTGGCTTCTGATGCTGGTGGACATCTACAAGTGTCAGAGACAGGCGATCTTGTTTACCTATTTCCGAAAAACTTTAGAGTTATTTTACGTAATAAATACTTTCAACTAAAATTGCAGGAATGGTGGCAAAAAATTTGGGGAATCATTTTTTACCTGATACGGATTTCCTTTGGAATTTTCCTCATTGCTTCCATTGCTCTGATAACCATCTCAATTATCTTTATCATCTCTGCTGCCAACTCAGAGCGAGATACTGACGACAGGGGAGGCGGCTTTAGCTTCTTTTACTTTCCCGACCTATTTTGGTATCTTAGCCCTGACTACGATACTCGCCAACGACAAAGACGGCGAGAAAAAAGCAATCTCAATTTTTTTGAAGCCGTATTTTCGTTTCTATTTGGTGATGGTAACCCCAACGCCAATTTAGAAGAACGCCGTTGGCAAGAAATTGCTAATGTCATTCGCAACAATCAGGGTGCAATTGTTGCCGAACAGATTGCACCTTATCTTGATGATATCGGAGAAGGTTCTGCAAAAGAGTACGAAGATTATATGTTGCCTGTCCTGACTCGTTTTAACGGGCAACCCGCAGTAAGCCCTGAAGGGCAAATTGTCTATTACTTTCCAGAATTGCAAGTCAGTGCAGCTAAAAAGCGCTATGAGTCCCTATCAGATCGTCTCATAGAATTTTCTTGGCGCTTCAGTGCAGCAACATCAGGGCAAATTATGTTGAGTGCTGGGTTGGGAGTCGCAAATTTTGTTGGTGCGTTAGTATTGGGAAGTTTGTTAAGAGACGGCGTAGTAGCAGCACAGTTAGGCGGATTGGTTGCTTTTGTTCAAGGAATTTACTGGCTGCTATTAGCTTTTGGAACGGGTTTTCTTGTCATACCCTTAATCCGATACTTTTGGATTCAATGGCGTAACAGCAAAATTAGCGATCGCAACCGCATTCGACAAGCTCGCGCTAGATTACTAGCAGATCCAGACACGCAATTGCAGCAAAAAATTTCTTTTGCTCGTCAGTTTGCCGCAGAAAAAGTTATTGGTACTGACGATCTAGCCTACTCCACTGAAACCGATTTGTTAGAACAAGAATTTAGGGACTAGGGGCTGGGGACTAGGGACTGGGGACTAGGAAAACTTTCCAATTTTTAACTCCCACCACCTACTCCCCAATCGCCAATCGCTAACCCCTACTTCACTCGAATTGGTGCGAGAGCAACACCTCGGTAATAGTAATTCAAAATTTGTAAGTGATTATACCCGCGTAAGGCTAGATTATATGCACCCCACTGGCTCATACCTATAGCATGACCAAAACCAATCCCTCTTAACGTAAAGCTACCATTACCATTACTGACAGTAAAACGAGTGCTCTTGAGTTTGAGTGCTGTACGTACATCCTCACCTCTGAGCACTTTTTCACCTCGATCGCCTACAATTTTTAGAGCTTTTACACTGCCATAACGTGAAGTACTCTCGGTGACAATTTGCTTGACATTACCCACATCAGGAATTTGAGCGCTAATTTCTGCAGGTGAAAAGGTTTTAACCCAATTACATTCTCTGATATTTTGGTCAAAGTCAGGAACAGCACGCAAGTACGGCTCATGACTTCCCCAAACATCTTCTACATCCTCAGTATGTCCGCCAGAACAAGCGTGAAACACCGAGAGAATGATTCTATTTCTGTGAGTGAGTACCTTATTAGCTGTGGAATCTACAGCCGCGTAAGTGGTAGGAGATTCACTCACCACGCCTTTATAAATTTGCCAACGATCCGGTGTATCCCCTAGATCGTAAATGGGATTATTGCGCTGTCTTTCCCGTTCGTAAAGTGCATAAGTACGAGCAGCGATCGCTTGTGCTTTCAGCGCTTCTATAGGCCATCGGGAATCCATCTCCCCACCAAGAACGCTGTAAAGATATTCCTCCATATCAACCCAGTTAACCGCAGTTAACCCTTTTTGTGAAGGAACAACCAGAGTTCTACCTCGATACCACCGGTCTCCGATATAGACATACCCTTTACCTGTAGGCTCAATCCAGAATAAACTAGATTGCCACCTATCCAAAGCAACTCCTCCAGGAACAGATTGGGCATAGTAAGAACTCAACCTAGGGAGTTGTCCCAAAGTACGACCACTACCATCTTTTACAACTGCAGCCGTAGAACTACCGACTTGAACTTGATTAACATCCCTCTCAATGGCGACACGTAAAATCACTGATGCTTGAGCCGGAGCAACCATCGCTACCCATATCAGAATACCAAGCCACCAATGACGTACTTTCATCTGGGAAAATAAAAAAACTGGGAACAGCTGGAATTTCATGCTAACAACAGAATTTGCTTTAGTACGTAGGACGCTCGATAAGTGCTTTAGGGACTTCCAAGAAATAAATCTCCTAAAATGTAGGGCGTTCTCGCCTACCTTCCGAGTGCTGACGGGCGAGACGCCCGTACCACAAAAAATATTTGAAGACTTCTTTATTTGGAAGTGCTTTAGTTTTCTCCATCAAATATAGATGAACCATTCAGCACTAGCAACTCTTTTTTGGTCACTGGTCACTGAACTGAGTTAAACCAACACTTGTTAGCAATTCCTTCCAATCTTCAGCAAGCGTTGTATCGTTAGGATTTTTTTGCCGCAACTGCGCCAGTATCGTCACAGCCTCATGCCAGATTCCATTATTGGCATAGATCGCAATTTGCTGTATTGGATCTGCTTTTTGCAGTTGCTCTTTGATAGCTTGACTCAGTTCGACTCGTTGCACCACACCCTCAACAAAAATGGGAGTTTCTTGCTGTTGACGATCGCAATAAACATTGAGGAACCAGCGATACGGTTTTTTGACTGTTAGTGGAGGTAGAGGAACACCAATAACTCCCGCTTTATCTGGAAGAGAAATTGCGGTTTTGTAGATTGGATTGGACTCCTCGTCGAGCAACTCAAAATCAGCTGGATAGTTAGAACTCTTATTGTAAGGAGTATAGAACCATAGAATGGGACGTTCCACCGACGTTAAACTCCAGACATTTGTAACAGTAGGTTGTGGCTCAGTCGCAGGAACCAAGGCAGCTAGTTGCAACTCTACATCTTTTGGACACCCAGTTCGCCTAGCTCCACCAAAACGACGCCCTGTAGGAGAAGATATTTCTTTAGGAAGTGGAGGTAACTTCAGACGAAGAGGTTGCCGACGAATTGTTGTTTTCGATCCAGGCAGTCTAGGACTAGAACGTTCTGTTGCACTCTGTCGAGTAGGTTGCGCGATAAGCCGGGTACGGCTTGCGCCAAGGGCGATCGCCCCAGTTGAGCAAACCTCTAAACTAGAGCAGCCGAAGGCAACTGCCAAAATTAGTTTTATCAAACCTGATTTTCTTAACATAACCAGTTACCCAATTTAATTAATTTCAAATAAATTTAATAAATCTAACCTCTACTCCATACTGATGGTGTACACACAAGTCTGTAATAGCTGACAAATCGAGGTTTTCACGCCGAATTTACCCCCCTTAGTCCCCCCTTGGAAAGGGGGGAAATTTGATTTCCAGTTCCCTTACCTTTCCAAGGAAAAATCGGATTTCTAGTTCCCTTTCCAAGGAAAAATCGAATTTCCAGTTCCCTCCCCTTGGAAAGGGGAGGGTTAGGGTGGGGTAAATCTTGTGTGTACACCATAAACCCCCTACCTTTGAACCGACGTAACAACAACAGTCACAACTAAAGCCAAAGCGGAAGGAACAAAAGGTACCCAGTATCCTTGTATTAACATTCCAAAGCAGAATATATAGAGAGAACCAGAAACCACACCAATAAAAAGCGCCAATTTAGGAAAGGAACGAACACGCCAAGCAAACACCCCAGAGACAACACACCATCCCAAAATCCACCCCACTTCAACCAATGGTGATAGAACTTGCAACTGCTGTCGCCCATCCAAAACCGCACTGATAATTTGACTCACCATATGCGCTTGTACAAACACCCCCGGAATTTGCTCATCTAACTGACTACCATAAGGAGTTGCCCAATAATCCGGGTAATCTCCTCTAGCTGCTACCCCAATTAAAACAATTTTGTCCTTAACTGCATTCGGATTAATAGGAGTAGAGAGAATTTGTCTCAACGTCACCTGCTCGGCGATGTTCTTTGAAGAACGATAATTCAGTAAAATTTGACCGCCATTGGTATCGATATTTTGATAACCGCCAGTGCGAGGTTTCAAACCCAGAAAAACCGTTTTTCCAAGTTGTAAATCTCCATTTGGTGTAAACTTTGGTTGAATACCACTGGCCAATAGATAGCGAAATGCCAATTGTGTACTGAAAGCAAAGGAAGCTGGACATAAAGATATAGCCTCCGGGTCCATAACAAGGAGATGTCGGCGCACAACTCCATCAGGATCGTGAACAAAATCGCTAAATCCCAAACGTTCTTCTGGAATTTCAGGTGGTGGTTCAATACCGTTTATAGATGAAACTCCATCACTCCCCTTACAAACCCCAACTAAATTTTCAGTTTGCTGAAGGCGAGTCACTAAATTTGGGTTTTGAGCTTTAAAATCTCGGTAGAGATCCAAACCAATGACACGGGGTTGATATTGCTCGAGTTTTTCCAAAAGTTTATTCAGTGAGCGATCTGACAGAGATTTTCCATCTAAACGTTCGCCATTGCGTCGTTGCTCTGCAATATCAGCATCATCAATAGTCACAATCAGCAAGCGATCGTCCGGTTTCTCATTGACGATCGCAGGACGTAGTGCCACCATTTGGTCAAAAGCTTGAAGTTCAGATCCTTGTAATAATCCTAAAAACCTCAACCCACAAACTAAGGCAGTTACGACTACCGAAGAAAAAAATGCTACAGTAATTTTAGGTGAACTTGAGGGCGATGAAGGAAGTGGTTTTAAGGGA
This sequence comes from Scytonema hankhaensis NUACC26, assembly GCF_045865695.1. Lineage (NCBI taxonomy): Bacteria > Bacillati > Cyanobacteriota > Cyanophyceae > Nostocales > Scytonemataceae > Scytonema > Scytonema hankhaensis. The sequence continues at coordinate 95,365 of NZ_BAACAP010000238.1, read as the reverse complement.
AGTAATTCGACTCTGCCTGTAATCTGTTTCCAGGAAGGAGGCGCTTCGGCTAAATTTTGACAGATTACAGGTAACCACGTAGCACACGGAAATTTATCTTCCAGACCTTGTAACCGTTCTCTTGCCTCTCGCACTGCTAAGTAGAGCAAGTCACCACTGGCAAAACTTTTTAAAAAATTCTTTAAAAATTCTTGTGCTACCAAATCTGGAACGGGTTCGCGCATCACAATCATCTGGGGAATTTGCAGATCGGCTAAATCTCGCGCTAATCCCAATCCATCACATGAATTAAAAATTGCTAGTTGTAAACCACTTTCCACAGCTTTTCGCAAAGCGTATCTGAGTTCGCCAATCGTTAGGCTATCAGTGGTGTTTAAATATATCAGTCCGTTACCATCTTTACCATAACTGGAACTGTGACCTGCAAAGAAAAGAATATCCCAACTGTTGCCCCAAAGCTGGTCGTTTAATTCTTTACGTTGAGGTTCCACTAAAAAAGTGACATTCGCGTCGTTTAGTTGTTGTAGTAAATTCAGGTCAGCGTCAGTATCAATCCCTTCACTGTTTCCTAAAATTGCTAAAATATTAACTTTATCGTTACGTGTTTTCTTGGAAATTACCCGTTCGTATGTGGGTGATGCTATGGCTACTTCTGCTTTTGGATAACGCTCTATAACATCCCAGAGATGCCAAGGCAACCGCTTTAATTGATAATCTTCTGTTTGTAAAATAACTCGTAGCTCATCCGTAGCTAGCAGTTTTTCCAACCACTTCTCTCGAACAGGGCGAAACTCTTCAGATCTGAGCCAGTCGTTAAAACGCGATCGCAAACTCTGTGCTGTTTCTTGACAATCCTCAGTCACAGACACATTTGTCACTTGTACTTTGTCAGCAGAGAGACGATAGCGACTGCCTAAGTGTCGATAGCTAGCTTGCCAGCGATCGTAATATATCGGCATATCTATAGCCGCAGGCAATCTTCCAGTAATTTCAGTTGAGGGACGTTCCCCTTCGTCCCCAATCTGAAGGGTAACGGAAAACCCTTGCTCAAAGCTACCATCAGCGAATTTTAATACGACCAATTTACACATAACATAAAAGTATTCAGCTTTGTCGTATGAAGTTATACCATTTTGGATTTTAGATTTTGGATTGAGAAAGTCATGTTTAGTACTTGACTTCAACCAACTATCTGTCGCATTCTTTAATTCAAATTGGTATTGTGAAGTATAAAGACAAGGACTGAGTGAAAAAAATTTTATCCTTTGTCTGTCATCCTCGTCCTTCACCAACTAAATCGCAAAATGTTCTGTGACACTAGCATCATTTAAGCCTAACTTAACGCTAAACTGTTCTCCTGGTTCGCCCTTAAACTGTAATTGAATGTAATTATCTGCACTTCTCGCTTGAGATTCCAGAAAAACCGCTCCCGATCCGTCTAATACCGTCAATTGCAAACCCGATACGAGGTAACTATTTTTACCAGTAGGATGGACTTGAAGACGAACGCTCATTTGTGAGTCTGTATCTGGTCGAATTTCCACAATTAATATGACAGGTTGATTAGCAATTTGGATTCCCAAATCGATCGATTTTCCGCGTCTAGCGATTGAATTATTTGCTGAGGTGCGATCGACAATTTCATTGTTCCGAAAAGCATAACCCGGTCTTAATTCTGGCTGGTTCCACAAGGATTCAAGAGTTTGCCAACCCGCATCAAAAACACCAGTTAGCCATTGACTCAAATTTACCAGAGTCAACGCTTGGCTCTGCTGTAATTCTGCCAAATGTTCGATCAAATTTTCTAGAGGTTGAAGCCGATCTAAAGGCAATCTTTCCGTAGCAATCTTGGGGACAAAGCCAAGTAAATTGACATCCACAGAAGATTCATCGATTTGAACAAAAATATATCCTACTCGTTCTTCCCAAGTTTCAGGAGGAATGTAACAAATTTGCTCGGAACGATGTACGGGACGGCACTCCAAACGACCAATTCCAGGTATTTCTAAATCAGCAACATCAGCACATAAACGGATAACTGAGTTCCAACTGTCACTTTTATTCAAGTCAGTGGAAATCCCCATTAATTCCAAATAGTCATGCACCACCCATACACAAAGAGTATTCAGCCGGACTTGTGCGGCTTTTTCAGGAGTTGGTTGCTCCTTGGCAAACTTCTCAGCAGTTTTGCGAGCTGCTAGTGTAATAGGCAAAGTCAACGGAATATCTTCTAGCTCAAAGATGGTGCGCGTCATAGTTCGATCCCCAGTAAGAGTGCTGTTAAATACTTATCGCTCCAAATTACGGATTTTATGCAATGTAATCAGTGACCAGTGACCAGTGACCAGTGACCAGTGACCAGTGACCAGTCGCCAATCCCCAATTACAACCAATTCCCAATTAAAACATAAGCAGACCAAAAGCTGGGTTTGTTAAAGTTAGGATGCTTTAACATTTGCAGCTGGGCGTGGCGGAGTGCTTCGGCTTTTGTAAGGTTGGGATTTTTGAGTTCTCGGTAAAAAGCACCAACGAATTGGGCTGTTGATTCATCGTCAATCTGCCATAGAGAAGCAACTGTACTGCGTGCGCCAGCTTTGATAGCAGCACCAGCAAGACCGAGTGCTGCTCGATTATCCCCAGCTGCTGTTTTACAAGCACTTAAAACAAGTAGCTGTATGGCTTCTGGTCTAATATCATCTCGTTGGCGAAGGATACTACCAAAGTGAGAAACATCTATTGGTCCGTCGGAAGCCAAAATAAAGGTTTTGTCTGCACGGGAACTAAACTCACCATGGGTAGCCAAATGTACGATACTGAATGGAACATTACTGACTTCTTTTTCTAAAGCTTTGCTAGTAAATGCTTTATCTACCAATCTAGTAGTTGGTACACCAGCTTGAGAAATTAAGTCTAATTCTGTTTTGATAGCGGGCAAACGTGAAAAACGACCGGAATACCCAGGTGGTGGTTCGGTTAGCCCTGCAGTTAGAGCGTTTATCTGCTGTCGCACTAGTGGTTTGGGTTCAAAAAGTTGTAAACCTACGCTGAGGGCAACTGCATACTTTTCAACCAAGTACTGCTTACCATCATAAAGAACTGCTGGTGGTATGTTTCGCAAAGCTCCATCCAATACAAAGACTAGGGTGTTGACTCCACTAGCTTGTAATTGTGACTCTATAGGTTGGATTAACCAATTATAAACTTGTTGTGACTGTGTTTTGAATGCTTTGATTGCAGATGGTTTGACTAAATTTTGCCGCAACTCACTTAATGTTTTTTCTACTTCTGGTTGGGAAATTTCGCGACCGTATACCTGAAGGGGTTGTTTGGGAATTTTCACGATGACTTGGAGTTTGTTTTCCAAAACGATTGGATAGAGAATGGCTGCAGTTGGATTATCGCGATCTACAACTCTATCAATCGGCACTCTTTGTCCTTGCAAACAAGCTTCCCGGAAGAAATTATCGAGTTCTGCTAACTGTAGTGCTTCTATACGCTGACGTGCTTTTTCTAAAATTTTTTCATCGGGTTGTCCCGATTGAGATTGCAGTAGTAATTCTACTGATTGCCTGTAAACGGGTTCTACACTGTCTCGAAAGGTAAACTGCACGTTCTGGTTAACTGCTACAAGATCGCTGCGGAGCGATTGAAGTGTGCCTACAGCATCATCATACGCTGCGATCGCTCCAGTAATATCTCCTTGTGCTTTGAGTAATCTTCCCAATTGCCATTGCCATCGGTAAGTAATCTCTGGTGCGTTGCTTGATTGTGCTAGGAATAATGCTTGCTGAGTTAGCTTTTGCGAGGACCACCATTGCTTGGTTTGTTCGTATAAACTTCCCAAACTTCCCAAAGCATAGGCTTCTGCTCGTTTGTCCCCTAAAGTGCGGGCTTGTTGAATGGCGGTGGCGAGAATTTGGGGACTGGCGATTGGCGATTGGGAACTGGCGATTGGTGATTGGTGAGACAGCCCTGAAGGAGGGTTTCCCTCCGTAGGGGACTGCGAACCCGAAGGGCGATTGGCGATTGGCGATTGGTGAGACAGCCCTGAAGGAGGGTTTCCCTCCGTAGGGGACTGCGAACCCGAAGGGCGATTGGGATTTTGTTTCAGTTTACCTTGCCCATCGCCCATTGCCCATTGCCTCTTGCCCATTTTCTCAACACTTTGAGCAAAGTTAATTCGGGCGTAGATGGCAGCACGACTTGGAGGAAGTTGGTCGAGTTGCGATTGAATTGAAGGTATTAAATTTTGAGCATTTGTTATTTGTTTGTCTTCTATAAACAAGTCTAAAAGATTGAGTTGTGCTTGAACTTTTGTGAGTGGTGAAGGAGTGACTTCAATGGTTTTTTTATAATAATCAATGGCTTCTGGTTTTTGCGGCAAAGCACGAGCATTGTTTCCCAAACTAAAAAAACTTGCACTAATTTCTTTTGGAGATTGAATGCGTTTTGCTACTTCCAAACTTTGTTGTAATGTATCTTTGGATTTCTCTAAATCACCGACAAGTTGGAGAACATCACCAAGAGAGCGCAAACCGACTGCTTTTTCTAAAGAATCCGGTTGCGATCGCAATGTTTCGTTGACTTGCACGAGTAAAGCTTCTGCACGACGGTAAAATCCTTGGGTTCTGAGTGCTTGGGCTTGGTTAATGCGCGCTCGTACAACACCGTTTCGATCGTGTGCTCGATTGTAAACTTTTTCTGCATTTTGCCAAGTGACTAAAGCTTGCTCTAGTTGTCCCATCCCTAACTGCAAGCGTCCTTCAATATCTAGAGTTTGGGCGAGAATTGGTAAACTTTGAATTTTAGATTCTGGATTTTGACTGACTTTGTTTTCTGAATCTTGCTGCGCGTAACCGAGGATGTTTAAACTACTAGCGATCGCTTGTTTTGCTTCATTCCATGCGCCAAGTTGTTGGTAAGCCAGGGAAAGGTTGCTCAAAGTCGCTGCTTGACTGATAGCATCCCCTTGCTGTTGATACTGTCGTGCTGCTTGTTGCAATATCTGAACTGCTTCTGAATAGCGCCCGCCATCGTATAAAACTTTCCCTTGTTGCAGTAAAGCAATAGGTGAGGAATGGGGAAGATTTGCGAGAACGGGAGAACTAAAAATACATAATAAAGCAGTGACAAAAGCTAAAAGAGAATAACGAATTGAATTTGCTTTTTTCATATAAGTTAATTCAGCATAATTAAAATTAACTAGTGAGTATCGTCATTAGTTATTAGTCATTTGTCATTGGTAAGGATTACGGATATCTTCACATTTTGTAATGTATTTTGGTTGATTTGTGGCTAGCTAGTGAAAACTCCTATCTAATTTTTAAAATATATAAGATAGGTGTTGCCTACCATTCGTTCTTAGAGGTTGTTTGAAAAGTGGTTGGCTGTGATTTTAATTACATTATTACCCCCCTTAATCCCCCCGATGCATTGGGGGGAAATTGAATTTTTGGTTCCCTCCCCAATGCATCGGGGAGGGTTAGGGTGGGGTAAAAAAATATTTGATACATCAATCATGACTTTTCAAACATCCTCTAAGTAGGTAATGCTTACCTTACCAAAAGAGAACAAAGAGTTAAATTAAATTTTTCCGTAATATTTTGTTAAGAAAAAGGGAATCTTGGAACAGTAAACAGTGACCAGTGACCAGTGATTAATTAAAAAGGATTAGCTATGAGGGAAAAATACAAACCGTTTTCTTGCCAACTGTCTTTATCTCCAGAAATAGAAATTAATGGGATACCCCAGTCTATGCGTGCTGTTAACCAATCTTCTAATTGCAAGCGTAGCCCCAATCCAACAGAAGCGAGGGTACTTTCTTCAAGTTCAGTATCGGGGCTCGGTCTACCAGAACGATTCCAAACAGTACCAATATCAAAGAAAGGAGTTACTTGTAAAACGCTACCACGGCGAGAGAATCTTACAATGGGAATGCGGACTTCAGCAGAGGCAAAAAATCCATTATCTGTAAGCAATGCATCTTGGCGGTAACCTCGAACACTTTCTATACCACCCAAGCCAAATTGCTCGAAGGGAACAAGAGGACGATCTGCAACTTGCAAATCTCCTCGTAAGAGAAAAAGAGTGTCGGGGGCTAGCAATCTTACCCATTGTGCTTGTCCTCTCCAAGCAAAGAAACTATCGGAATCGAAAGCGTCAAGTCCCACACTAAACTGAGAACGTACAGCAAATACCTGTTGGCTGCTACGCTGAGTCCATTCTTGGAAAAAACGTAAGGCGGTGACTTTCGTTTCTCCTTCGTCATTCGCACCGAATGCTGGAAAGGGAATTTCTCCTTGATTGTACGGATTTAGGCTAGCTTCGCTTTCTCGGCGAGTTGCTGTTAAACCAACTGCAAGTTCGCGAGTTGGAGTTTGGATGATGGGTTGGCGTAGGGTTAATTCGTAGTAGCGGGAATTGGATTGAATGTCAAGGTCATTAAAAGGTCTTTCGATGACATTACTATCAGAAATACCAAAGTTGAACGAAATCGTTCCATTTCGAGCATTGATGGGAAAAGTATAGCCAAAGTCAAAGGCATTGCTACCATCAGTATTGGTATAGATAGCGCTAATGCTATCACCAAATCCAAAAAGATTGGCTTCGCTGACTTGAATTTGACGGCGAAAGCTACCAACAGCTGGAGAACGTCCGTTATCTAAAACAAATTGAACGTTAAAGGTATCTGCTTCTTTTACTCGCACTTCTAATAAACTGACGCCCGGACGAGAACCTGCTGAGAGTTCTGCTGACAGGTTATCAATTAAAGGATTGAGTTGTAATAATTGTAGTGCTTGGAGCAAGCGCTCGCGATTGAGGGGTTTCTTTGTTGCAATAGCAAGTCGGCTTCGCACGTAGCCTGTCCTCAGTCTCCGCGTACCAGTGACTTTAATGTCTTCCAAAGAACCTTCTACGACCCGAATTTCTACGATACCATTTTGAAGTTTTTGTGTGGGAATGTAAGCTCCTGACGTTATATAGCCTTTTTTAACGTATAATTCAGTAATAGCTGCACGTGCTTGAAAAAGTTCGGCTAGGGTTATGGGTCGATTTACATAGTTTTTGAGAACTTCTGCAAATTCTTTTTGACTAAAGACTGTGCTACCTGTGACTTTAAATTCTTTAACACTGATAGTTTGAGGAACCTCTCCTGGAGTGGTTTCGGGAGTGGTGGGTGTTGATTCTGGTGGAAGTAACTCTTCAGGAGGCGGTAAGCGGAAAGGTGGTTCCGGTTCTGGTGCTGGTTGTGGTGGTTCTTCTAAAGGAGGTGTAGAAGGGGGTTCAATTTGTCCTCCAGGAGGAACGCGAGGTTGCTGTGGTGTAGGAGCTTGGGCAGAAACACTGGGTGTCAGACTTTGGACTTGAACTGAATTAGCAACCTGCGCTTGTACTGGTTTTATTGACAAAGTGCAAGAAATTGCCACTGAACTTAAGCAACAGCAGTACTGATTGATGCTTAATCTTGGGCGGAAGTTACGGAGCATGACACAATAGTGATAAGGGAACGGAAGAATTATCGCCTAGCGATCGCGCAACAAGGATGATATCGCCCTTTTTATCTACAATCCATCCCTGTGCTTCGACAATTTTATGGGAATCAGGGTTTTTAGGGAAAGAATTGTGGCGATTATTGCTTGTTTGTAACGATTGTGCCGAACTCAAGGGATTTCCCATAGCTGGATCGACAGCGAGCCAATTTGCGATACGGATAAACACGTAATGCTCTATAAAATTCCATTACTACTCTCACCACAACCTGAAGGCGGATTTACAGTGACATCACCGTTACTACCAGAACTAGTCACTGAGGGAAATACGGTTGAGGAAGCTTTAGCAAATGTTCAAGATGCTTTAGCTGCTGTCATTGAGGCTTATGAGGATTTGGGACGAGCTTTACCAGTAAATATGCGAGTGGCTGGCACCGATCGTGCTTTATGGTTGGAAACTGTGGTGACAGCACCATGAAGTATCGTGAGGTAGCTCAAAAATTAGAAGCGCACAGGACGTCCTCGCTCGCTCTCTCATCTATAACGGGCGGGGACGCCCGTTCCACAAGAAAATGCAGTAAATATAAAAAAATAGGTGGAAGATAATGCCGATCGCATCCTATCATTCCACCACAATTACCGAACACAGCTAGCCCTAGGAATTGAAACTAACGCTTTTCTGTACCCTGATTGCCACCGCCCTCGGTCAACTGGTCACTACTTCCAGATTCAGGTACAGCAGAGGGTTTACCTTCGCTTTTCTCATTCACACCAGTACGACGTTCTTCTTCGTTGACAGGAGTTTGAGCTCCACCAGAAGCTTTTGCTTGAGATTCGTCGTTTCTTACATTTTCGTTTTCTGTAGCCATAACTGCACTCCGATTTACTCTACACTGGCACTATTGTATGGAGCTTAGCAGTGTGAATTCTTCTGTCTCAGATATCATTTTTGTCCGTTATTTTATCTATCTCTGGGATTAATTTTAACTTTCATGTGTGTGTTTTCTAAAAATTTGGCGTTGTCAACCGTACTTATACTTAACTTTATTGTAATTACCACCAACTGCATTGTGTTGTAGTGTACGGTAGAACCGTATTAGGAACTACATTTTTCTGACCTTTAAATTCCCTTCCGTAATAACCGTCATCAAAACCACGGGCAAATTCACCCCCAGCAGTACGAGGTTTATACTCATTGCCTTTTCTTGAATTTTGTTGTCCTTGGCGGTAACCATCAGCATAAGCTTGAGGATGGTAACCAGGGTCTTCGTCTACATACCATTGAGTGACAGGATAGCAGTAGCTAATTCGCTGTCTGTACCGAGGGTAACGATAATAGCGTCCGTGGTTTGCTTCAGCAGCTTCATTGTTAAGGAAAAATCCACTTGTAGTGGCTAAAGCTAATAGACTGGCAATAATAATTTTTTTCATTCTGACCTCCATTGGAAGCCTTACAAACAGCGATCGCAAAGTAAAGGGAAGAGTTTACAACTTTAAAGAACTCCCCTTATTTTTAAGATAGCGCTTATACTTTTTCCGCAACATCACCTGATAGGATGGCTGGTGGGGTCTGTACTGGTGAAATCCCCCTAAAGTTAAGGTAACGAGCTAATAGGGTTTAAGACTTGTGACAGTGTATTCCGTATAACAATTAAGTTTAGGCTGATGATATATTCATATGACTGAGGAAACAACTATGCCTGGTGGTCATGCCAATCACAAAGGAACTTCTGACAAACCCAACGTCAATGCAAACGGTCAAATTAACTTATCAGCAGCTGATAAATCATCAGATCCTGAAGATGTTTTGCAAGAAGGCGTTTTAACAACCGAGACAACCAGAACTCAAGAATTTGTTGATTATCCTCCTGCTCTTGAGCGCCCCAACGAGAAACCTCAAAAAGACGAAGAGTGAATGCGATCGCGTAGTCGAGTGGCAAAAGTCCCGACTTCTTGAAAGATGCTATTAGCGAATGATAGTTAGACCCTCTTCTCATTCCCAGGCGGAGCCTGGGAATGCTTTTTTAGAAGCTCCGCCTCTTGCGATCGATCTGCTCGTGAGGAGTAACCTGGTGGTTTAGCCAACTGCATAATCTGTAAATTGTCGTTTAAATGGTGAATGAAATCCAATTACAATATCGTGCTTAGGTACGCCTAAATTCACTAAATCTTCTCACACTTCATTTTCTGTCCCATTATGTTGAAGCCAAACTTTACCATCTTTAATATCAATATGTAGAAAACAGCCATAAATACGACGTTGATTTTTCCAACCAACATTCATAAGTTGATAATAGTCGCGTTCGGTATCAAAAACTATTAGAGTTTTAACATCATCATCGGCATTACCTATTGCTGCATACTCATGCAAGAGTTGCTGAATAATTTGTCGATACTGTATTAATTTATCCATTCCACAAGCGCCTCCATTTCTGGATTGTAAATAATTAATTTCAGTTGATGCATACGAATAATATTTTGGACAAGACGTATTGTGAAAAAAGAACTATAAGCATCAATGGGAACTACCAAATAAAGTTGTCATTCGGGTTCTTGTTCAGATAACGCCAATCGGTAGTTAATAAATTGCCCTAATGCGGTATGAAATTCGTAAATGGCTGTTGTCCGAATAAAGCTTTTAACTTCAACCGCAATTTTTTGTCCATCTTTCTCTGCGGCTAGAATTTTCTCTGCACCTAAATCAATATACATATCCCCCAATTCAAAACTGACAGGAAAAGGGTCATGGGTTATTTTCCAACCGTCGGTTATGAGAGCGTTTTTAACCGCATTATGAAAAGCGTCTCTTGCGGGCACATTTTTCAGGTGTAAAGCAACGGATTATTTAATTTTGGGTGCTTAGTTACATAATCAACAATATACAATATAGCATAAAAGCTTACTGGGAGTGCCAAGTCCTAGCGCTCACTAACTATTTGCACTAATACCCCAGCTAGGAATGGGAGAGTGTTTCATTATAAAACCTTTGCGTCTTTGCACCTTTGTGTGAGGCTAAAAAAGCATTCATATTTTAATTCAGTAACGCCTGAACATCAATTACAAATAAACTTTGCAAACGCTGTAACTGAGAACTGGCTAAGTAGAGTAAATCCCCTTTCCCAAGCAAGCGAGCTGCATCTGTTTGTTTACCTCCCAAAATAATTACTGAATCCGCCTCGCTTGCGGTTCGGAGTGCAACTCGTCCCGGTAAATTAGAACGGATAATGGGAGTGAGAACTCCTGCTTCTGGGCGTTGAGTGGCAATAATCAAATGAATTCCTGCAGCCCGCGCCATTGCTCCATTAAAGCCAACAAATAGAATTTAGTAAACAAGAACTATTTCTAAAGTTCAGTTACAGTTAGGAAAAACAGTGGCTCGCCATTGTTTTGTGAAATTCCAGCATCAATCTGTTCTGGTGTATAAGCGTTAGCTTCTTGCAAGGAACTTAACTCAATTCGATCGTTGGCTTGCAAGCGATATAGCGCCTTATCCAATTCATCTTGTGACAGTGGAGGTTGCAACTTTTGCCGCAGATGGAAGATTGGCAAACCATTGTCAGTACCTACCTCCCGATCCAGATTTTGGATAGTGTGTAAAATTTCCTTATCGGTAAGGTTGACAATCGTTACAACAGCAGCGCCTCCATTGGTGGGTTCTGAAGTAGATAATTGTTCTGGCTGACTGGGGAGGAATTTCCTGATAAACTGTAGGTAATTTTTCAGCAGTTCTAAGTTAACGCTCGCAGTCCCTTCAGGGATGTAACGATCCCGCAAATACTCGCTTCCGTGTTCAGTCAGCCATACCTCAGCGTTCATCCTTTTTATTCTTGTTTCAACTTCAATAAGCCCCTTTTCACATAAGCTTTGCAAGATAGCATCTCGCTGTTTTGACTTGAGAGATTTGATGTTAATTTTGCTTGGTGCGATCGTTTCGGAAGCATTACTTATTTTTTTCAAGACTTTCAATTCATTAGGTGTTAGTGGTAACTGCTCTGTCTCCGTTTTTAGGAGAGCGTCACCAGGGGGTAAGATTTTAATAGAAGCGATTTCACGAGAAAAGTCTATTAACTTGCGATCGCTTAAACTTTGACAAATTTTTTCCTTACCCTCGAAAGATTTAAAAGTGCTACTGTTAAGGCTAGAACGGTAATTGGGACATCCCAGTAATTTTAGTAAGAACTTTAACTCATGAGTATCCATGCAGATATTTTTCCTTGTATTTGAATCTGCATAACTGTAGCTGACGTGAGAAGAACTTACACCCCTCTTTAGGCTAGCTAATTTCAGTAAATACCAAAGTTATTTTCAAGAGTAATCTGCCAAAGGTAGCAGAGAAGCTTAGGTGTCCATTATTTTGTTATCCAAAGTAAAGTCGTGAGGATTCTTGAGAATAAAGGTATTATTTTCCTTAATCAAATCACCCGTACAAAGAATCGGTAATCGTTCTTGATAAGCTTTAAGAGCTAGTATATAACTATGGTCGTTTAATTTCGTTTTAATTTTTTGGAGTTTATCAATTATGACACCAAAAAGTATAATTTCACCGCTTAATTTGTCTGCTACTAGTTGTTCAATTTGCATGATAATTCCCTGAATAGTGGTATTTGGGACAGTAGCGAGGAGTTCATGAATAATTTCTAGCTGAGAACAATTTTCTACTAACGCTAAAGTTTCTGTTGCTTCACTAATTCTAGTTGCGTAGTCTCCCAAATTTTTTCTATTAGGTAGCAATATTTCAAATTCACCTCGTTCTAGTTCTTGTTTAAGACAAATCGTGGCATTATTCATAAACGAACGCTCTTCACGCCAACCATGTGTTTGTAGATAATTTCTGAGTTCTTCTAATTCTATATTCTGAAAAATTTCCCGCTCCCGCACAGTGACTTTCATGGTTGTACTCCTTGACTAAGCCCTTGCATAATTGATTGAAGGGTGGTGACTGTGAATTGGTTACTTCTGAGTAAGGTAATGGTAACATTATCTGTGTTTTGTGTTTCTGGCAATCCTCTCAAAGACACCTAATATCCACAATGACGCAGACACAGTTCTTCCTCTGATTGTTTTAACCAGTTTGCTAAGTTGTCAGGAATTAAAACTACAATTAAGATTCTTGGAATGGCAATGTCCGTCATTCTCAAGTTGTTGTAGTTTTTTAGTATAAGAGGGTAGCGGATTAATTTGTCCTTGAGAATATCCCTTGACGTAGATTTTAATTGTAATTCTAACCGAGGCGCTCGAATGCGTCCTGTTTCTCCCTTGGCTGCAATTCCCAAGTCTATGCTGTTATCATCAACCGAGGGTTTATATAGAGAATAGCCTGCAACAGTAGCAACTGCTTGTAAATAGGTATTGCTAAATTGTTCTTTTTGTTGATTTATGTCCACGGTTAATCCAATATCCGAACATCTGTTGCAAGTAAACTTTGTAAACGTTGTAACTGAGAACTGGCTAAGTAGAGTAAATCCCCTTTGCCAAGTAAGCGAGCTGCATCTGTTTGTTTACCTCCCAAAATAATCGCTGAATCCGCCTCACTCGCAGTTCGGAGTGCAACTCGTCCTGGTAAATTAGAACGGATAATGGGAGTGACAACTCCTGCTTCTGGGCGTTGAGTGGCAATAATCAAATGAATTCCTGCAGCTCGCGCCATTGCACCCAACCTTTTAATGCTTTGTTCTAATGCTGCACGAGATTCTTTTTCTGCCATAAAGTCAGCGTATTCATCAAAAATGCAGACAATACGAGGCAAAAGCTGACGAGAACGTTGATTGTAAGTTTTTAGATCGGCGCACCCAGCTTTTTCAAATCGCTGGTAACGCGATTCCATTTCTCCCACCAATTCATCCATAAGTTCGATCGCACGTTCGCTATCTTTGACAACTGGTGAATGCAACCACCGCATCTCCTCAAACTCTGGGAAGGTGACTCTTTTTGGATCGACAAGTGCAATCTTCAAGTGTTCTGGGGAATGACGAACGATAAGACTGAGAAGGAGCGATCGCAAAAACTCACTCTTACCACTTCCTGTTGTACCCCCAATTAAGAAGTGACAAGTATTTGGATCGGACAAATCAGCTTCTACGAGTTGTCCCTCCAAATTAACCCCAATTGCAATTTTTATAGATGCTGTTGGAGGTAAAACTTGCGTCTTTATATAATCCTCAAATTTAGCTGTTTGCCTGTCTGGACGTGGCAAATCAACACTGACATATCCAGCTTGAGGAGAAATCAAAGGTGGATTAGCTAACTCCAACTGAACTTGCAAATCAGCTGATAGTTTTAGCAAAGCATTAACTTTTACGCCGGGATGTGGTTTGAGTTTCACCCGAATAAAAGCTGGACCGACAGCAACTCCTTGATAATCTACTCTAATGCTAAAAGATTGTAAGGTAGACACTAACTTTTCACCCAAAACATCAGCATTGACTTTTACTTGGTTATCTTGCTTACCCGTTGTTTGTTGTGGCTGTTTGTTTGAATATTCCTCAGCTTTAGATGTTACGGCAAAATAACTTTGACATTTCTGCTGCTGCGGACAAATTTCACATAGAAAAGGTTGAGTCGTGATGGGTGGAGGATTAGGTAATGGTGGTTCCCAGATCGACCATTGCCGCATTTGTTGTAATTTATAAGGAATCAGCTGATGTACCGTATCTTCTAACTCTTCCCAGGAATAGTGATACTCTTTCAACTCTGGTACAACACAGTAAACTGCTGCATCTACCCCTACCTTTTTCCTTTCCCAAAGGATATAGCTATAAAGAGCAACCTGAGCTAATTGTGCTGATGGATCGGCAGGCTGGTAAGTTTTAAACTCTACGACACACAGACGCTTCTTGTTAAAATTGAAGACCAAGCAATCAAATTTTCCCGCTACTCGTTGCTGTGTTCCATCTGAAAGCTGAAAGTAGGATTCAAGGTATCGTTCCTCAGAAACAAAGGTGTTATGAATCACTGTTTCTGCTGTACAATAACTTCTATTAGTGACAAGCAATTCTGCAAAGTGTCTAATCAGTCCTCGCAATGCCTGCCACACTTTCAGCAATGCTTGTGCTTGACCGTTCTCCTTTTGAGATACTTCTTCTAGGTAAGAGAAGAATTTTTGTTTATAGAAAAATTGTTGTAACTGAGAGGCTAATTCCTCAGCCTGCAACTGGTTCGCATCTGGTTTAAATAAGTCTTGACATCGTGGTTCGCGAACAATCCAATTGACAAATTCATCAGCTAACTGATGAAATAAGTTACCAATACCAACAGCACTATCAGGTGGTAAAAATAAAGTATTCCCCCCAAACCGCTGATTTAAGTAAAACAAACGGGGACATTCAAAAGCAACTTTTATATTAGTAGCAGTTAAAGATTTATTTTTAGATTGTCCTGTAGATCCCCTTGAAGCATTAGAACCCATATCAAAAGTACTGCTTTTAGTAGATGATTTAGATATTTCTAATAAGCGCTGATGCACAGCCGCCAAATATACTGTGTCCATTGCAGCATAATGCAGTTGTTTCTGACTGAGAGGACGCTGTCCCCAGTCACTACCTTGTTCTTCTTTATCCACATTAGAGAATCCACAGAGTTCCACTGCGAGTGTTTTCAATTGTAGGTTGGTTACTTGCAACACTTTTCGTGTGATTTTTCTAGCTAGCTTGAGAGTGCAAGTCACATTCGGTGCTAGTTTTCCTCCCAGATACTTCAAATCAAAGTCAGCATTGTGGAAGACTTTTTCTATTTGAGGATTAACTATAACTTTATTTATAAAATCTACTGCTAAGTCTGGTTTGTCTAGTACATCAATAATGTAAGCTGAGTTACCTGTCAAGTCTGTGGGTTCAGCTAAGACCTGAATTAGGGACAACCTTGGTAATGGTGTATTCCAATCAGCTATTTCTGTATCTAGCCATAGCGTTTTAGATAAGGCGAATCTAGCAATTTGTGCTTGGATTTCATTAGCTTCTGTCAGATATATCATTATATAAACTATGTAAGCAATAAAAACTACGTCTTGATTAACAGACATATTGTCTGATCTTCTTGTTTTGCTTTAGGATTCACAATTTTAATTTTCCGGTCAGAACACAATTGATTTAAAATTTGTTCTATATTTGATAGACTCAATTCAGTAAACTGATTGTGAGTGGTTTGAACCAATTGCGCTCGTCCTATGAATCCTTGAGTTATGACTACATTTAACAAATAATCTTTTACAGATTGTAAATTTGTTTGGTCTGGGTCTAGTTCTTTCCTAGCTGAAACAACGTCCAAATCTTGTAGTAACCGACAATCTTGTAGAATTTTAGAATTGTAGATTAGAGATTCTAGTTCTTGCAAATTAATAATTTTGCCAGCAAGTACTAATTCATTGGCTTCGGCAGACTTTACTAAGTTATGATACGTAGCCAAGTAGTGAACTGAAGACAGTGCTGGTTGAAGGTGGCGATGACCAGTATTTGTAAAAATTTGTCTGTATAATTGATTCCCTGCAAGATTTGGCTTTCCAACGCTTCCAAAACGAATCAAGTACATAGTTTGACAGAGTTTTTGCTGAATTGCTTTTTGGCAAGCATTCATAACATTAAAGAAACTGTTCATATTTGGTTCTTCTGTCCAGACAACTCCTACTCGTTCCTTCTTATCAAGCTTTTGGTAACTCAATGAATAGCTAGCAAATTTTCCACTTATAAGTTTCAACTTAATTTCTTGGACTTTTAGAGCAGTTAGGGCTTGTTGCAACATCCGAATTAAATCAGTTGCATCTAACAAAGCAATTTTAGTAATTTTTTCCTGATTTTTCTTATACTCTTGCTGCCATCGTAATTGAAAGTCTGCTTGAATTTTTTCTACTGGTGACACTGGCGGTGGCGGTGGTTCTCCGCCTTCTAACCATTGTAGCTTTGGAGGTTGTTGATCTCTGAATAACCATTCCTTATATTCTTGAAATAGATGTCTCCCTAAAACCAATACGCCACGAGGTGTAGTCTTGTGGCTTGGAAACACTTTCTCTAACACCTGCTTATTTAAAGGGAAAATTTGAGAAGAAGGTTTTGGCTCGGCAGACTGATGGAGGACATATAGTCGCAAAGCTAAAAGGGCTTCAGCTTCCTCCAATGTAATACGTTTCAATGGAACCCGGATAGGAGCCCTATCAATATCGGAAGGCTGAACTCGCTTATAATTAAGATTCCAGGTCTCTGTCCTGATACTAATGATAATTAAGAAACTTTTCCACTTACCGTTAATAATTGTAGAATTGACAGTAAATAACGCTTGTAAGTCAATGGTGCCTTCTGGCAAACGAGCAATACTATCTAATTGATCGAAACATAATACAATAGGCTGAGTTTTAGCAGAAATTTTGCTAAAGTTACCCAGTATACCTCGTGCTTTATCTTCATCATCAATAGATTCCTGAACCCTTAATTTTTTCAGGCTTTCCTCATCTAAATTATCCCCTTTCAACCATTCACAAGCCAAAGAATATAAGTCCGGATTAGTTAAGTCATAAAGGACACCAAAAAATTCATTGGCGTTATAAATTCCTGTGGTACCAATGGTCTTTTTGAGAAGATCGATGAAGAATTGGCGATCGCGAGAGGCATCGGTTGTTGTTTGTCCAAAAATGCTTTTTACTTTGTCAATTAAATTTTGTTGTTCGCGCTTTAGTCCTTTCTCAATCGTAGATAAGCAGCTTTTCAGCCAGAGAATTAATTGGGAGTCTGCTTGTCCTACTGGAGAATTGACTAAGCTATCTACAGTATGGCGTAATATATGCCGCCAGATATGGTCGCTCTGAGGAAATGGCTCAATATAAACAAAAAAAGCTGTATCATTTAGCTGTTGTTTTAGTTGACCCAAAAAGTGGGTTTTTCCCGTACCACCATCTCCATAAAGAATTAGGGTACGAGTTTGACCATCTCGAGCAACTTCAGCTAATACACTTTTGATTTGGTTTAGTGGTTTTTGGTGAATAGATTCAACAGTAGGAGGTGGTTCCTGTTCTACCCAAAAATTACCGGCTGCAAGATTATCAAATGGGTTGAGCGATTTTTTAATAACTTCTTCAAAAGTTGCCATGTTGATATTTCTGTTTTTGCTTTCTTAAATATTTTCTAAGTTGTGATTTAGGTAAACTCTCCTAATTCAGTGTAATGAAAAACAGGGAGCCACCGCTGATTTGAGGAATTCCAGTGTCAATTTGTTCTGAGGTGTAATCCCCAGGTTCTGCCAGAGAACTCATTTCAATTTGGTCAGATTCTTCTAAACGATACAGTGCCTTATCCAATTCATCTCGTGACAGTGGAGGTTGTAACTTTTGTCGCAGATGGAAGATTGGCAGATAGTTATTAGTATTTAACTCCCGATCTAATTTCTGAATAGTGCGTAAGATTTCTTCGTCAGTGGGATTAATAATAGTTACAGCTGATGACTCGCCCTTGGTAGGTGCTGTTGTGGTAACTCGATCGGGTTGAGTATGTAAAGATTTACGTAGAAAGCGCACATAATTGTTAAGTAGATCCAAGCTAATATTTGCGGCTCCCTTGGGACTGTAATCGTCCTTCAAATACTCGATTCCACGTTCAGTTAGCCAAACTTCAGCTTTAGTCCTTTTTATTTTGGTTTCAACTTCAATCAGTCCCTTTTCATGAAAGCCTTGCAAGATAGTATCTCGTTCTTCTGACTTCACCGATTTGACACTAATTTTGCTTGGTGGAATTTTTCCAGAATCCTTACTTATGTGCTCTAGCAACTTCAATTCATTAGGTGTAAGCGGTATCTCACCGACATCAGTTTTTAGGAGAGCACGACCAGGGGGGAGGATTTTTACAGAAGCAATTTCACGGGAAAAGCTTATTAACTCGCGATCGCCTAAACTCTTACAAATTTTGTCCTTGCCCTTAAAAGAATTGAAGATATTTGCGCTAAGGCTCGAGCGGTAATTAGCACATCCTAGTAACTTTAGTAGAAACTTTAACTCATTTGTATCCATGTAAGTGTTTTCCCTATATCTAAATTAGCACCACTCTAGCTTAGTTAGCAACAATTTACACCCCTCTTTATCCTAATAGACTCATAGCCATATAGCGATCGTTATCATGAACACGGTAATGTTGCAGAGTGAAAACGCAGCCCGATCCTAGCTAAAATTTTCAATAGAACTTTTAGCAAGAGCGAGGTTCAACGCTTCCATATGGTAATTAGGAACTGCTATATTGTTAGACTGACTCTCAGTGTCTAGTGTTTCAAGCAATAACTCGTTCTGAAAATCGATTTGTTTGCAAGTGGAAACAGCGCGATCGCTATTTGCTATGGATAGGGTTCCAAGTCTTACTCTTCTCCGTATCCATTATCAGCCAATGCCTGTTCCTCCTTACGAGGGAGTTTCCAGGTGTAAGACGACTGCTTGTTAGATAACATAATTGAAAAGTTTGAATCCTCTGGCACATTTGAAATAGACAAATTCAGCAGTTCGGTAGCGCAAGCATCTATTTCTACAATTGGACGCCTTACGTAATTCTCTACAAATCTTGCCATCGTTTCTCCGGCAAAAACAGCTCTTAACCAAGGTTAAACATCAGGGATTTGAGTAAAGATTCAGTATGCATTAGCGCAGGACTCATTCCACTCGCGTCTGTCAAACGGTAACCAATTAATTGAGCTTCCCATTCTTTAAGAGATATTAAACCAGAACCAACTTTGGCTTCTATTTGCATGAGATGTTGTGCAAATCTCATAGCCACAAGGGGCGGGAATGCATTTCCGATTTGGATTGCTATGGATGATGTGTTACCTGAAAACACGTAGCGATCGCTAAAAGATTGGAGACGAGCGCATTCCCGTAAAGTTAATGCACGGTCAAGTGAAGGGTGAATAAACTCACGTGATGATGCACTTGTGATTGTTGGCGAGCACAGGTGTGAGTATAATCGCTTGATACCAGCAGGTGCTCCACCGCGCTTTTCAGTTGCTGTACCATCTTTTACTCTTCTAAAAGCCCGTTTGCGGAAGCTTGGATGCCACAAACTTTCAGTTAAGTCTTTCATCGTTTGACCGGGCTCTAACAAGCTATATCGCTCCAATTCATTGGCACTCGGTGTGCTAAAGTGATGTTTGACACCACCTGAATTGTTACTTTGGCGTATGAAGTGCTCATACTCGCTACTTGTCTCAGCGTGCGTGTATGGTAGAAAGCATTCGTAGGAAACTGCTTCAGGGAGACCGGAGATTGCTTCATCAAGGGTTGGAGAATGGGGAAAAAGTGGTAGTAGCTTGTTATGCTTGCCTGCATTAAATGAATGTGTCTCTGGGGGAAAGTGGAAGAAAGCACCAATTCGATTGCCGATAACAATCGCCCGCTTCCGTGACTGAGGAAGCCCATATGCAGCAAAATTCACCTTTTCAAGTCGAAGCAAGTATCCTAAACTAATAAACCGGCGCACAAGTTCAAAGACACTCTTGCCACTATTGGATGTTAATAAACCTTCTACATTCTCAAATAAAAACCATTTTGGTTTGAGATATTCAACAATAGCAAAGTAATTAAAAATAAGTTGATTACGAGAGTCGAGTTCATTTCTGCTTCCCGCAGTGCTGAATCCTTGACATGGTGGCCCTCCTATCACTGCAAATACTTCTTTATAAGGACTCAGGAGGTCTATCAAAGAACACTTATCAGAAGCATTTAAATCAAGATTGTGACATGGTATCCCAAGGTTACTCTTATAAGTACTATATGCATCATCGTTGATATCAACACCCAGTACAGGTTTAAGATCGGCTAATGCAAAACCCAGCGATAAACCTCCCGCTCCTGAAAAAAAAGAAACAATCTTTTCAGACATACTCACATTTCACTTATGTTTTTTGACTTTATACCCTCTCAATTCCTAGCACGAATATGAATTTATGCATTAGGCATCCATAGTTTGGTTATCCAAAGTAAAATCGTGAGAATTCTTGAGAATAAAGGTATTATTTTTCATGGTTGTACTCCTTAACTAAGCCCTTGCATAATTGATTGAAGGGTGGTGACTGTGAATTGGTTACTTCTGGGTAAGGTAATGGTAACATTATTTGTGTTTTGTGTTTCTGGCAATCCCCTCAAAGACACCCAATATCCACAATGTCGCAAACACAGTTCTTCCTCATGCGTTCTTAACAAGTGGTAAATATCTCAGACATCCTTTAAGAACGCAATCCAACTGGTACGGGAGAGATTGCTAAATTTGTTTGCGAGCGCTCTTGAAAAACCAACTCTACACCCACGTTCGCTGTCTTCGACTCGTTCAAAATAAATTCACTAGGTCTTTGATATTCACGGTATATTTTTTCAATAGCACAAATGTCTATTGGTTCCATGAAATTCAACATCCTGTATGTAGATAACATTTCTGTTTTATCAATGTAGTTTTTGATTTTAGAGTTTTTAGAAACATATTCATCAATTCCTACATTGGGTATTCCTAGAATATCGGCAAGGATAACAGAATGAAGCCTATTACCAAAGTGAAAATCCATTTGGCTGAGAATTTCCACAAAATCTTGTGGTTGACTCCATGAGTGCAGCTTGCAATTTTCTTCAGGTAAGTAGTTCTTCAGTAGTTTATGAAATTTATTATCATTTCTTTGCTCGCTAACTTGAGCGGGTAATAAATGTATGGTCGAATTAAACTTTTCAATAAATGGGAGTAGCTGTTGCGAATAAAACTCAGCCCTTCCTTCACCCCACCAGAAGTTTCCTGTAAATGAAATATTGTTTATTTGAGTTGAGCGATCGCTTCTAATAAACTTTTCATATCCATCCACGTTTAAAAATGCTAAATACCCACCTAAATAAGATTTAACGGATTTTAACTGAGAAACTGCTGAGCCATAAGAATTTTTATCTCTTAAATACAGGTAATTTGCATTCTTCAAAAACCTTGCTTTTGTTTCTAATTCTTCCGATTTAAAAGCTTCTAATCCTATACCTAAATAACAGAAACGCTTGCCTGTCATTTTCGCAAACTGTTGCATCATCAACAATTTACCTGAATTGTCTTTTAAGTTAAAAGAACTACCAGCCCAAATTAAATAATCGCTTTGAAAAAGTATAGAAGCTTTTTGAAGAGTCGATAATTTATGAGTGTTGCAAAATATAACTTTATTGTTTGTTACTTCAGAACAATCATATTCACAAAATACAAATATGTTTTGAATAGCTTTCTTACTAGAGAAAAGCTGAATGAGTTGTTGGATACTTAAATCATCACCGATGTTTTTAAATCCATAATAACCCATTAAAATAATATTCATAATAAAAATTGTTAATTAGTTTGGTAATTTATTTCTTTCTAATCGATATTCAAACTCTGTAACATCGGGAAGAGTACTGAAGTATATTGCAAAGATTTGATAAACTGGTAAGCCGATTACTAATCATTCTGGAGGCGGAGCCTCGCGAACTGCATTCCCAGGCTCAGCCTGGGAACGAGTTGGGGAAGCCTGGGAACGAGAAACTGCAACGAGTTGGGGAAGCCTGGGAACGAAAAATCTCTCTTCCTACGTCCTAACCCCTAACCCGTCTTAACAAACCAAATGCCCAAGGACGTAACTTGACAGGTAAAATTGACAAAGTTAATCCAATCCATGCTTTAGCCGTAGAAAAAGATTTACCTGCCAACACTAACTCTTTCCCTTTTCCTGTTTCACCCTTTTCAATTAACCGCAAACCTAATAACAACTGAGTTTCTGCAAGACGCTGTTGCCTAATTTTTTCTAATTTTTCAGGTTCAAATTTATAACTCTGTAAATACCGTATTTTATCGCTAAGATATGGGATGGCGCGATCGATACCTTGCTGTTGCGCATGGAAACGATATTCCATTAATAACTCTGGTAAGTAATAACCCTTTTTTCCTGCCAAAGCCAGTCTGACAAACAAATCGTTATCCTCGCAATTTTGCCAATTGGGTTGCATAAATCCCAATTCCTGTAAGATAGCACGTCGAAATAAAGTGGCTCCAATTTGGAAACTTTGGTTGACAAATACAACTTCTAATAAATTATCAACCAAACCCTCTGATAAACTCGCCCTACCCCAAGAGCGAGAATTTTCTTGAGTCTTGGCTTCATCCCGCAAGTTATTAATATCGATAATCCAATGATCTGTACCAACAAAATCTACACTAGAATCTTTATCAAGGATAGCAGCAGTACGTGACAGAAATTCTGGAGTTAAGCGATCGTCATCATCAAATTTAATAAAATAGTCTCCCGTTGCTGCATCAAATCCAGAACGCATATTATTGCTTTTACCAATATTTTGTGAATGACGAATATACTTGATACGGCTGTCTGTATACTGGAACATAAGATTGGATGTCCCATCTTGAGAACCGTCATCACAAACAATTAATTCAAAGTCTTGATAAGTTTGCTTGAGTACGCTTTCAATAGCATAAGGTAATAGATTAATTCGATTGAAGGTTGGTATACAAACACTAATTTTAGGCATAAATACTCTTAGAGAAATTAGGTGATAGTTCTTTTCACTTTATTGACAGCTTTTTTAATGAATCGATAAGTTTTCGACCCTACTCCAGGAGATTTTAATTCTACTGGTTTGAGTTCTGGCTGTTTGAGAAAGCGATAGTGTAAAAACTCGTCTTTATAACAAATATCAATGTCTTCTCCTTTACACAGTCTAGCAAAATCATTGGAAGAGTAACTCATATAGTGAAGGCGATAAATTGGTTTTAATCCCTCTTGGTTGTAAAGAATATTATTAATATTGACAAATTCATCTGCATTAGCACAGTTACCAGTTCTCTCTTGACTATTAGCACTGAGGGTATAATTAAACATTGAGTACTTGCCATCAATAGTCATGTAATTAAATAAAGCCGAACTCGACCACCAAAACTTGCTTTCAATCCATTCAATTTCTTGTTTTTCAATAAGACGGTCTTTAAAATCATTTAACTTTGTAGTATCAAAGAGCTTTTGATGTGAGCCAAAGAAACTGTTACAGTGAATTTTATAGCGTAATTGGTCTTCTATAAAATGAGTAACACTAGAAACGCGATCTAAATTGATATCTAGAAATTTTTTTGGCTTAGCGTGTTCCCAGTCGTCAAAGACTAAGTCGTAGCTGTTTAGTTTAGCAAATACATTATTTAGGTGTTTCATTGCTAAACTATCAGCATCATAAAAGACAAACTTTTCAAATTTTCCGTCAAAAGCAGCGAATTTTCTATGAACAAATCCTTTGTACCATCCCGGACGCTTTAATTTAGATTCTTTAGCTCTTGGATGAGCCTCCCACACTTGATTGACAAAATCATCCCATCGCTGAAGGGCTTCACTATCATCAAAAATGGTCACATTTTTTCTAGATTGAATTTCTTGCTTGACAAGCTCTATTTTGTCATCATAAGGAATAATGCAAATAGCTATATCCGGGCTAACATTGACCTCAATACTATTAAGTAATGCTACGAATTGGTCATAAACTTTATCATTGGCAAGAGTGTAAATACCGATATTATTCATAATAAAATTTCATATAAATATAACAGTGGTGTGACACGAGAGAGTATCTAGATACAAACAGTTCTATGATAAATTATCTTTATATAAAAACTTGAATTACTTTAATAACTGACTTGTCAATATTAACAAACTTGATTTAAAAATAGGGTGTGTTGTCCTCTTACTAACGACCTTTCTACAACCTAAAACTCTATGAAAATTTTAATGCTATCTTCTACTTTTCCTTATCCACCAACACGTGGGGGAACTCAAGTAAGAACATATAATTTACTGAAATACCTCCGTCAACAGCATATTATCACCCTAGTCACTCAACGAGAACCTGACGTTACAGAGACGGAAATCAAAGAATTGCGAGAGAGTGTTTCTCATCTTGTTCTTTTTAATCGCCCGCAAGACTTAAGTACATCCGGAGGACTACTGAAGAAGGCACAACGTTTTGCTACTTTTCTCTTTCAAGGTACGCCGCCGAGCGTTTTAAACCGTTACTCTGCTGAAATGAGCAATTGGATTGAGAGTTTTGTACAAACAGGAAAATGTGACGCGATCGCATGCGAACATAGCGTGAATGAAATTTATATACGCCCCTATTTTCAAAAACAGATTAAAACAGTGGTGAATGTTCACAGTTCGGTTTATGGTACTTGTCGCAACCAACTAGAAACTGGTATCTCAGAAAATAAATTAAGAGACAAACTTTATCTACCTCTTTTACGTCGTTACGAGCAACGCTACAGCTCTAAATTCTCAGACATTGTAGTTACGACGGAAGAAGATAGGATGCAAATGCAGGAGTTTAATCCTAAAAGCGATATTGCCGTGATTCCTAATGGGGTTGATTTAGATTTGTTTACTCAACGGACTACCGATCCCGGCGGACATCGCTTAATTTTTATAGGCGCAATGGATAATCTAGCAAATATTGATGCTGTCTGTTTCTTTAGCAATGAGGTTTTGCCAGAAATTCAAAAAATTTACTCAGATACAACTTTCGATATAGTTGGTTCTCGCCCCACACCAGAAGTTTTAGCACTTAGAGAGAAACCTGGAATTACCGTCACTGGACGTGTACCTTCAATGGTAGATTATTTACATAAAGCAACTGTCTGCGTTATTCCTATGCGGACGGGATTTGGTATTAAGAATAAAACTTTAGAAGCAATGGCTGCAGGTGTACCCGTTGTTGCAGGCGATCGCGGTTTGGAAGGGCTGGCTGTAGATGGAGCAGGTGTACCACCTAGGGCATTGCGAGCCAATCAACCAGCCGAGTACGTTAACGCGATCGGTCAGTTATTTGAAAACCCGCAATTACGAGCAGAATTATCTCGGAACGGCAGACAACTTGTAGAAACAGATTTTACTTGGGAAACGGCTGGTAAAAGATACGAACAAGTTTTACAGTGACCACCTGACCAGTGCTGGTTAATGTTTTTGCCTTCGGATTTATAGCGTCTTAATTTATGAAGGCAACATTAGCTGTCGAATAAACGTCTGGTAAGTCACATAAATGTCTGGCTTGAAAATAGAGCGTAGGGTGGGCAATGCCCACCGTTAGATGTTGGTGGGCATTGCCCACCCTACTAAGGATAAGAAGTGTTCGTGCCCAATTATCAATTTATTTATTCTATTATGAGAGTTTTTATATGATTGAGACTATAAGGGGTTTTCAGGAAAGAAGTTATCCCATATTGTGGGATGGGTTTTTAGCTAGTCTTTAATGAATGGCAGGCTAGAAGCTCCGTACTATATGAAATTTTGGGAGATTGTTTATTTGGAAATCCTTAACAATCGGCATCAACTTTTCCCAAGGAGAATATCTTGCAATTTTAAGACAAATAGTATACTCTTTTCGCCATATAATTTACGTAAAACTCCTGTGTTGTGAAACATACCACTGCTATGTCTGCTAGGAAAACAGACCCTTTGAAAATTTGGTTGATAGCGATCGCAGCGACGTTCAGTTTATCACCAATCCTTATTTGCTTAGCATTTACCAAAATGGAGGGCTTGTCAACAGAACAAAAAATAGAAACTAGAACACAAGCAATCTCAACAACTGCCACTTTCTTTCTGGGATTGGTAGTGATGATGAATGCTTACTTTACTGCAAAACGTGTAGAAGCTACCCGAATAGGAGCAGCCGCAGCAGAAAAAAGTAATGAAATTGAGGCACAAAACACTCAACTAACCCAGGAAAAGCTGATTGCAGAAAAATTTATGACTGCAATTACCCAACTCGGACATGAGAGTGTTGCCACAAGAACAGGTGCTATTTATACCCTAGAAAAAGTAGCTCGCGATTGTCCCAAAGAATACTGGACGATTATGGAGATACTGACTGCTTTTGTGCGAGAAAATTCCGTTGAAGAACAGCAAGGGGAAATTTTTGACAAAAGATTAAACATCCGTACAGATATTCAAGCAGCGCTTACTGTTATCGGTAGACGCGAAGCAGAGAGAGACTTACCTAACCAAAAAATTGATTTGCGGAATGCGGACATCAAGAGGGCTGACTTGCATAAAGCCAACTTGCAACAAGCAGACTTGCGCGGCGCGGATTTATCCGAAGCAGATTTACGCGGTGCGGATTTGTCCGAAGCAAATTTGGAGAATGCAAAACTTTGCGAATCTGTTTTGTATGAAGCTAACCTGCAATCAACAAACTTGGAAGAAGCCAATCTTTCTGGGGCAAATTTAAATCGTGCTTGGGTATGTGGAGCCAACTTACGTGCAGCCAATCTTTCAGGAACTAGTTTGCGCGGAGCAAACCTACAAGGAGCAAATCTATATAAAGCTAATTTGTACGGTTCTAATTTAAAAGTTACTAACCTACAAGGGGCAAAACTATTTCTTGCTAATTTACAAGGAGCAAAACTAGGAAAAGCCAACTTACAGGGAACGGGATTGATTGGAGCGAATCTGCAACAAGCAAACCTGAATGGAGCGAACCTGCAACAAGCAAATTTGAATGCTGCAAAACTACAGCACGCAGAAGTCTTTTTTGCTAACTTATCAGAAGCAAGTCTCCGAGAAGCCGACCTGAACGGAGCAAATCTCATGGGGACAAACTTACAAATGGCAATTCTGGATGAAGCTAACCTTTGCGGGGCAAACCTGATAGGAGCTAATCTCAGTATGACAAACTTAAGTGATGTCAAACTTGACGGAGCTATCCTAACAGGTGTTAAAAATTTGGAACCGCATCAAATTACAGTCGCTTCGGGTGATGTGACAACTCGCCTACCAGAAAACGTCGATCTACCAAATCATTGGACGCAAATCAGTTAATTCACACTTTTGTTAATATTCCATAAGCTGTGTCACAATTCATTTGCACAATATGTGCAACAGGGTGCGTCCCTCATTTCATGGATTTAAGATATTTAAATTTCTACTTTATTTTAATCTCACGCCAAGGCGCAAAGCCCTTTAAAATTGTGTTATCCCAGTGATATCATGTTCGGTTAAACGCTTATAATATTTGTAGGTTGGGTTGAGGAACGAAACCCAACATGAGTGCAGAGTTTGTTGGGTTATCCTTTTTTGGATGCTTCAGATAGCAAAAAAAGATCTACTTTCATTGTTGCTGTCAAAGACGTGACATTTGCAACACGACCTTAAAAAATATCCATGAAAAAACTCATTCTCTTGTCGCTCTTCGTGATTCTGGTGCTATGTAGATTGGTGGGTGATGCTGTTGTGAATAGCGCACCAGCGTCTGCTTCAGATTGTGAGATCGCCACCCATTCCGTCCCGATTAGCAATGGAACGTTGTTCTACAACCAGGTCGGTACCGGACAACCGATCTTACTGCTACATGGACTATTTGCCGAAAAAGAGCAGTGGAACAGTATGATGTGTCAGTTGTCTCTTGCGGGCTATCGGGCGATTGCTCCGGACTTACCGGGCTACGGCAAGAGCACTCTTGTCGTAACGAGAGACTATGCCCTAGAGAATCAGGTAGCACTGCTGCACCAATTTATGAATCAATTAGGAATTCGCTCCTTTGATGTGGCAGGGAGTTCCATGGGGGGAGCAATCGCCACCCTTTACAGCCAACGTTACCCGGAACAATTGCGTAGCCTTGCCTTTATCGGTTCACCTTTAGGTGTGGTTGATTGGGCTTCGAGCGTCAAAAATGCCATCTTTGACGGTATAAACCCCTTTATTCCAATCGATGAAGAACAGTTTGACTTAGAAATTAGCCTGCTGTTTGTCACACCTCCCACCATCCCTGATTCTGTTAAAACAGAGCGAGTGAACGACTACATCGCTCGTAACCGTCACTATCAACAGATTTGGGACATCGTGAACCTGTACGATGATGTTCTTTGTCAGCGGCGTCAGGGACAATCGACTCAACTTCCGACCCTTGCTATCTGGGGAAGAGAAGACAAGATCTACGACATTCGTGGAGCCGATCGGCTGCAACGCTGTATTCCTGGGAGCCAAACGATCCGATTACCAAAGGCAGGACATTTGCTGCTTATAGAAAATTCAGAGGAGGCAACTGTAGATTACTTAAAATTTCTCAATGTGTCTCACTCTATTGGTCAACGGAGAAATTCATGAGTTTAAAACTATATCTACTGCGACACGGAGAAACAACTTATAGCCGAACAGGTGGTTACTGTGGTACGACAGATCCTGAGTTAACCCCAGAAGGGACTTTAATGGCTGAGTCTTTTGCCGAGGCATACAGTAAAATACCTTGGAATGCTGTGTATGTCAGTCCCATGAAACGCACCATTGCTACAGCTAAACCATTATGCGATGCAATTAGAATGGAAATGCAATTGCGGGATGGATTGAAAGAAATTAACTATGGTGAGTGGGAAGGCAAAACAGCAGATGATGTCAAAGAACATTATGCAGATGACTACATCCGTTGGTTAACAGAACCTGCTTGGAATCCCCCGACAGGTGGTGAAACATCTGTTCAAATTGCTAGTCGCGCTTCTTTAGTAATTTCAGAAATTGAGAAAAAGTATCCTACGGGTAATGTTTTGGTCGTGTCGCATAAGGCAACAATCCGAATTATCCTATGTAGTTTGTTGGGCATTGATTTGGGTCGGTATCGCGATCGCATTAATGCACTTGCGGCTTCTGTGAGTATACTCAAGTTTGATACCCACGGTCCTTTACTGGAAGTGTTAGGCGATCGCTATCATATGCCAGAACATTTGCGTGCTATGCCAGGAACGTAGTTTGAACTCAAATACAATTTTTGTGGAACGGGTATTTTGCCCGTTTCATTAACCGCACTCCGCTATTGCAATCAGATATAATTAGTTATCCTTTTTTGGATGCTTCAGATAGTAAAAAAAGATTTACTTTAGTTTAAAGTATCAGGATTGACCCATGCTGTTTTTATAAGCGAAATCATCGCAAGAGTCGTAAACATTTACGTAACACTTCTGATAACACATGGTTTCATTACAGCATAGTGCAATTACCAGTACTTAATCCGCGTCAACATTCTTAATGGAAAATTTTGGGGAAAAATGGGCTTTTAGATGCGACCGAATTTAAATAGATTGCAGCTTCCGATAATTGGGTGTACATTGGGAATACAAATAGAGCCATAGGAGAAAAACCATGTTTGAGGCAGCAGCCGCTACGCCAAAAGAAACGCGGCTTTCCATTCGCGCAACGGAGCCTGAAAAGGCAATACTGGCAGAAGCGGCACGAATACGGCACACGAATGTAAGCAAGTTTGTACTGCAAGCATCGCTTGATGCCGCAAGTGCTATTCTTATGCATCAAACCGAGTTTCGCTTGCCGCCCGACCAGTGGCAAGCGTTCTGCGAACGTCTTGACGCGCCACCGAAAGTCGTTCCAGAATTGCAGCGGCTCTTTAGCGACCCGGATCCGTTCTAATGCAAAGTGAGCCTTTAAATGAGCCTGTTCTGCTGACCAAAAGTCACATCATTACGGGTTTCGATTGCGGCAAGCCACCGCTTAATGATTTCCTGATGAAATACGCTTTGCAAAATCAGGCAAGCGGTGGAGCTAGAACCTACGTCCTGACACGTGCCGAACGTGTCATCGGCTATTACAGCCTTGCCCCTGCATCCGTATCGCCGGACGATGCTCCCGCTCGCATCGTAAAAGGACAAGGGCGTTATCCTGTGCCGGTTATCCTTATGGCGCGGTTTGCAATAGACAGAGGCGAACAGGGAAAAGGTTTAGGCAAAGCCATGTTCCGCAACGCACTACGCCGCTCCCTGACGGGGGCCCAAACCATCGGTGGTCGCGCTTTTCTTGTCCATGCCAAAGACGAGGAAGCCCGCGCCTTTTATCTCAAATTCGGCATGGAAGAATCCCCAACCAATCCCCTGCACCTGCTTTTACTCTTCAAGGACATTCGACTATCGCTTGAAGCCGCAGGATAAGTTTTCGACGCAGAAATCAAAATCTCTGCGATTTTTAGAAATTGGTTTTAAGCAGGAGAATTATGAGTTGATGAATAGTTTGAACTCAAATACAATTTTTGTGGAGCGGGTATCTTGCCCGTTCTATAAGATGATGCTTGAAGCAGTCATTTTTAAGCGAGTTTGCTCAGGACAAAAGCGACTAGAAATCCCAAGACGACGATGAGACCAGCAAAATCATGCGCTTGCTCGAAAGCCTCTGGAATCATTGTATCTGTAATCATTGCTAAAATTGCACCTGCAGCTATAGCAGTCGTTGCAGCAATAACTTCTACAGAAAAGTGACTGAACAAAGCATAGCCTAAAAGCGCTGCTATACCAGAAATGATGGCGATCCCTCCCCACACACCAAAGATGTAAGCAGTTGAACGCCCTGCTTTTTTCATACCAGCAGCACTCGAAAGTCCTTCTGGAACGTTAGACAGAAAAACAGCTGCCACCGTTACCCAACTGACAACTCCTCCCCCAATCATACTGACACCAATTACAATAGACTCAGGAATGCCATCCAGCAATGCGCCTACTGCGATCGCTAGTCCACTGCCACTATTTTCCTCCTCGGATGGCTGTTGTGTACCCGATCGCTTGCGATGTTTCGCACCTTGATGGGATAGCAACCAAGTAGCGGCTGTGTATACAACTGCACCACTTACAAATCCGATCGCTGTTGAATCAAATCCACCACGCTTATACGCTTCATCCATCAGTTCAAATGCCAGTGCCGAAATCAGTACGCCCGCACCAAAAGCCATAACTGCAGCGATCGCCCGTTGGGAAATTTTGGCATAGTAACCTATTGCCGAACCCAATAGCAGTGCTGAACCACCAACCAAACCCCAAAAACCTGCTTTTAACCAAAGTGGAAACATCAGACACACTAACTTTCTGCGCTCAATTTTTGAAATTGCGATCTATCTCAAAGTTGCCATAAATAAGATGAAACTAGTGTCAACCAAAAGCAGTAAAATTTTAATTCTTGCATGAATCAGCATAAGACTACTTCGGGCTAAGGTATGCCAGAAGCCATAGGGCAAAGCGTTCTAGTCCAACCAACAAAGCAGTAATGCCTACAGCCAGACCAAACAAAACTAGGTTGTTTTCATTGCTAGCTTTTAAGGCAAAGCTTAAGGATGTGGCAACGGGTGGAGGATGCATAACATCTAACAGAATCATCAGCACGATTGTAACGATCGTGGCAGTTCCGCCAGACATATAACCCGAACCCAATAGCATATATGTTAAAAAACCGATCCCTGCTGCAATCATTTGGGAAATGGCTAGAGTTCGCATCGTATTTGTACCATGATGGGGATCGAGATAAATGAGAAAGGCGCTGGAGGCAAGGGAGGCAAACAACAAACGCTGGCGAGTTAGTACCTCCACTAAGGCAAACACGCTTAATATGACCACTGTTGGGGCAGTAGCTAATGCCAACTCACCCTTCCAATTGAGGCGACTGCGGAGCGATTTAAGCGATTTAGCTCTACCTTCCAAAGGCTTTAAGCTGGAATGATGAGGTTTCATCTAAAAACCTCCGGGAGTGCGGACACTACGTAACTTTAGTTCGTGGACGCCAGTTGCTCTACTTGGGGAGACCCCAAGACCGCACTGGCTCAGGAAGCACGACACGGCTCGTTTTAACGAGCGTCCAAATATCCTAGAATGCATAGCTGTAACCGTCCTTTGCATGAATACGCTTGCAGTATTTATAAGAGATTCCTTGAATTAATCCAGTTTTGGTAGAAATATTGAAACTGCCAGTAGCACGGGTAGCAATTCTGCCAACATATTGACCAATCTTTTTACCACTAGTGACGATAGCTTTAACAATGTCGCCAGTTTGGAAACCAAAGTGAAACTTAGTTCTAGAACAATGGCGATTTGGAAAACCGTATTTGTCAGTACGACACATTTGTCTTGTTCC
Organism: Scytonema hankhaensis NUACC26; assembly: GCF_045865695.1. Lineage (NCBI taxonomy): Bacteria > Bacillati > Cyanobacteriota > Cyanophyceae > Nostocales > Scytonemataceae > Scytonema > Scytonema hankhaensis. The sequence continues at coordinate 62,990 of NZ_BAACAP010000238.1, read as the reverse complement.
ATGACCAATGGCTGTAATCAATAATGGTTTAATACCTTTGACGATTAATTTTTCTGGTGTAGATTGACCGACACAACAAGCATCAAAATAGTGAGTTTTAGGCAAGTTTCGTTGAGTTCTATTCAACTTAGTCAAACCGCCACTACCTGTTTCTACTGGCAGTCCAGTCGCTTTTAAGGATTCCAGCAATGCAAATCGAGTTGTGTTAACTGCGGCTGCATCTGCAAGTGGAAGCTTTGCTTGCTTTAAAATTTTCTCCAATCTTGTTGGGTCTTTTTTGAGAAAATCTTTAATATCTTTTGTCCCTTTTTTAAGGTTACACTTTTCGCAACTTAAGGTGAGATTTGTAATTGAGTTACTCCCTCCTTTTGCTCGACATTGAATATGTTCTATTTGAAGTAGAATATCTTTGATACGACAGTAAGCACATTGTCTGTTCCATTTTTCTAAAAGATATTCTCTAGTTTCGTAACCGAAAAGTGTACCCTGCTGATATTCTTTTCCTTGAATATTTGGATGGCGAATTAATTGTATATCAAAGCATACTAATTCTTGACTAATCGCTTCAATTGGTGCAACTTTACGTAACCTTTCTACCCAAGTCTTGATGTTGTCAATTCGGCTTTTTAGGCTTGGGGAAAGCCAACCTTCTCGACGTTGCTTTGGATAAGGTTGTTTGTTGCCTTTCCTAAACCATTCGTGTAGTGGTGGTTGGCGATATCTGGTTTTGCGATTTCTCCGACTTCTACGGAGTTGTTTTCTAGATGTCAGTGATTCTCTAATTGCAAAACCTCTGTGTTTTAGTTCGGCAGCAAATATTACTTCTCCCGATACATCGTTAACTAAAGCAATTCCTGTTGTTTTAGAACCAGGGTCAATTTTGATTCTTAAGGGTTGAACGGGTGCATCTGGACATGCTTCTTTGAGAATTAAGGTAAAGGGAAAGTGTTTAAAGACTGCTGCTTTACCATTTCTAAGAAGTTGTCTTGCTTGGGCTGGATGGATTGGATTTAATGGTTTTTTGTTGGTATCAATTACAAAAACTTTGGACATAAATGTCCCTCCTTACGGGTAAAGTTATCTATGCCTCCTTCGTCGGCACGCTTCGCGAACGACAATATTAACGGTCGGTACTTTCCAAACAACACTGGCTTTAAACCTTTATATCTGTATGTACTTGACAACCCATTGCAGCCACAAAACACTCACACTTCAAGCGCCATCTGGACTTCACCATCGTCACCAGCTTGACCGTCATCGACTAACTGTCATCACACCCCATAAACAAGGGAGACCCCCACACCCAAGGATTTTTGTCAACCCCCCTACAAAGGCTTATCTCAAAAAACCCTTTCTCTATCACAGTTTTGCAATTGTTAAGAAAGATGCGGGTAATGGATAGGCTTCAAGCAGGGGGTTGCTTACCGGATACTTCTATCAAGCTGCGGTTCGGGTGAATGGCGTTGTTCTCCCTGCTGAATCTCGCGCTCTAAGAAATAATTCAGCAAGGTTCGCAGCAAGACGATCGCGCCCAAATTCAAAATATCCTGGCGAGTAGGTGCTACTGCCGTCCGCAAAATATCGCTGGCGACAGTGAATTCCAAGCCCAATGCTAAAACTCGACCCAATTGCAGACGAACTCCCTCTGTGGCATCAAAATGTTGTTTGGAGCGTGAGAATAACAATCGCAAATAGGCAGCAATGCCTCGAAGCACTGCTCCGCCAATCACAATTGCTGCTGCAATTTCTGTGCCTGCTGCCAAATAACCGACAATGACTTTGAGCCATATCTCCAAAGGAGTCGTTTCCCTAGTCTCCCCTCTACCTTCCACGTTCAAACTTAACAGCAGAACTAGTCCTATGATGAGTGCTAAGGGCAATAACAAATTAATCAATGAATCCCGTGATGTCTCTCTTTTCATACTTCCTTGAAGGAAAAGAACAGAATTATAAACTAGCCTTCAGTGGAGACCATTTAGAAAATTTACTTTGTCTCTACAAAAAAGTGTTAGCTAATTTTTCAGATGAGGTAAATACAAATTGCGTTCGTCCAAAAACAAAATCTTCTAACAGCAGAGAATGTTTTAAAAGTGGTATTGAGTCAATTTGCGGGTAATTTTTGGCAACATTGTCTGAAAACCGTTATTCTGTCTTGGTTTGAAAATTTACGACATTAGAGTCAAAAAAACCACGATCGGCAACGAAAAATCAAGCCCTTTTCAACGTGAGTTCGATGGGGATAAAAAATAGCAGGAGGCAGTGCAGGCAAATCTTTTGAGTAAAGAGCAATAGAAGGTTTTTTGGCAAATAGATGCAAGCTGCTAAACCAGCCATAAAGTAAATCTTAAACCACCAAATGTATTGTGTGGATTGGATAGAACGAAGTGATATCATGTCCGGCAAATTAGTTATCATAAAACCTTAGCAAACTTCTTTGCGACTTTGCGACTTTGCGTGAGGTAAATCACAATTGTTTAATCGGACATAATATGACACCTAAGAATTCGATTAAATGTTGGGTTTCGTTCCTCAACCCAACCTACACTCCTTAATATGGGCGCAATGCCTTGCGCCCCTACCAATGTACTTCTTTTACCTGAAAAATGCTATCTGTATATGTGGGGTGGGCGTCCTCGCCCGCCTTCTCTAGAAAAAATGAACACCTGTCCTCTAGCAAAAATGGACACCTGCCCTCTCCCCATTAAAGGCTCAAGAATTTTTCCACACAACGGACAAAAATTTCCACTCCCATTGCCAATGCAGTTTCATCAAAATCAAACCGGGGATGGTGGTGGGGATATGCCAAACCCTTTTCAGGATTTGCAGAACCCAAAAAGAAATAACACCCAGGAACCTCTCTCAAGAAGAAAGACATATCCTCGCCGCCCATGGTTTGGCATTCTGGGACAATACCAGCAGGGGTTTCTACAACTTGTTCTGCAACCGATCGCACAAATTCTGCCATTCCAGCATCATTAATCGTTGGAGGATAATGCGAGTAGTATTCCAAGTCATAACTTGCCCCATGACTTTGACAAATACCCGCAATAATTTGTTCGATACGTTGTTTAAAGAAACCCTCAAATGCAGGATTAAAATACCTGACAGTGCCGCTCATTTTTGCAGTATCAGCTATCACATTCCACTTGGTTCCTGCATGAAGCTCGCCCACTGTCACTACAGCAGAATCAATAGGATTCACATTCCGAGCAACTATGGTTTGTAAAGCATTAACAATTTGAGCAGCAACGACAACTGAATCTACAGTTTGATGGGGCATAGCACCATGTCCCCCCTTACCCAAAATGGTACATTGAAAAATTTCTGTTGCTGCCATCAATGCACCAGCCCGGACACCTACAGTTCCTAAAGGCAAATTATTCCATAAGTGTAAACCGATAATTGCATCCACATCGGGATTTTTCAGCACCCCTGCGTCTATCATCGGCTTTGCACCTCCTGGAGATTCTTCTGCAGGCTGGAATATCATTTTGACAGTACCAGCAAAAGATTCTCGGTGTTTGTGGAGATAATAAGCTGTACCCAGAGCAATTGTTGTATGCCCATCATGCCCGCAAGCATGCATCCTGCCATCGTGCTGGGAACGGTATGGCACTTCATTAAGTTCTTGAATGGGTAAGGCATCCATATCCGCTCGAATTGCTAGAACTTTGGGGATTGGGGAACTCGGGGTCCCCTCTGGGGATAAGGGGCGATGGGGATTGGCGATTGGCGATTGGGAAGATTCGTCTTTAACCTCCAGTCCCTTATTGCCAGTCCCTAGTCCCTCTATAATCGCAACAATCCCAGTTTGAGCAATACCAGTTTGATGCTCTATACCCCATTCTTGCAATTTTTGAGCAATAAACTCAGAAGTCAATTTTTCTTGAAAACCAAGTTCTGGTCTTTGGTGTAAATATCTCCGCCACTCAACCAATTGGGGTTGCAGGGAACGAATGGACAAGCGAACGCGAGATAAATCAACAGATGTGGAATTTGGGAATGTAGAAACCATATGAATGATGAATGGTAAATGATGAATTATGAATTATGAATGATGAATTGAAAGTTTCATAATTCATAATTCATAATTTTTTCTAGGTCTAAATCTGATGCTAGCTGTGCAAGCTTATCCAGATCTGCTAAGTTATCTACATATGGCAAACAGCCCAAAACAGGTATGTTTGTCAGCGATTGAATCAAGTCTACAGGCGTCCAGTCAGCAATTTCTTCTTCCGTTCGGGGTTGAACGCAGTTGAGGATAATTCCTTTAAGATGGATGTGTGAAAGTTTTGCCAATGCTACGTTTGCAACTGCTTGCGCGATCGCACCCAATCTCACGGGTACTACCAATACTGTAGGTAGTCGCCAGTCACCTGCTAGATCGGCTACCGTCAGTTCATCAGTGACGGGCGTACCCAAACCCCCAAGAGCCTCAACCAAAAGAAACTCACGACGCTGTTGCAAAGCTGTAAAAGCTTGCCATACAATTGCTAAATCTACTGTTCGATTTTCTTTAGCTGCAGCAACAGGAGGAGCAAGAGGTGCTTTGAAGTACAAAGGTGTAATTTCCTCTAGAGATTGCTCCAAAGAAAATGTATTGTGATACCACTCGCGATCGCCCTCTCCCGACTGCATGAGTTTCATAATTCCCAAACTTCGGTGCGAGCAATATTTTTGCCAATAAGCTGCTAAAGCTGTCGTCAAAACAGTTTTACCAGCATTTGTATCAGTTCCTGTAATTAGTAGTGCGTTTTTTGTCATTTGTCATTGGTCAAGTGTCATTGGTCATTATTGGTCGCTTCCTACTCCCTACTCCCTGCTTCTGTAGGTGTAGGTGTGGGTAGAATTTCTATAGTTGGGGGTGTAGGTGTGGGTAGAATTTCTGTAGTTGGAGGTGTGGGTACGATTTCTGTGGGTAATGGTGTTGGGGTAGATGATGGATCTAAAGGTAATGGAGTTTGGGTTGGTTGTACGGAGTTTTCTAATGCAACATTTAAATTGTAATCGCTTTGGTCAAGCCCTGGAACAGGGGTAACTTGTATAGTATATCTACCTGTAACAGGGACTTTTCCTCGATAAAATGAGACTTCTTTAGCAGAATTATCAATAGGTTCTCGATTGGGACCTAAGATTGTTAATAATACACCACCTTCTTTTGCAAGGCTTACAGTTAACTGTTGTCCTTCTCGAGCACGAAAAGCATAAAAGGCAGTTTCTTGAGCTGCAAGAATTCCTTCTACGTTTGCTGTATTGGATGCATCAAAACTTAACTGTCTCCTGTAAACACCAGGTGCTTCAGTTTGGAACGGAGTTGGTGTTGGTGTCGGGGTTGGTGTTGGTGTTGATGTCGGTGTCGGCGTTTCTGTCGGTGTCGGTGTCGGTGTCGGTGTCAGTGTTTCCCCAGGAATGACTGGTGAGGGAAAAGTTTGTGGGTCTGTGGTTTGTTCTGGTGAGGGTTGAGGTCGATCGCGAAGAGATCGTACAAATGCCCAAGAGCCAAATCCTGCCAGAACAACAACGAAAACGGTCATTCCTGCAATTGCTACAGGATTATCTAGAAGTGAATTGCGAGTAGGCGGAATCACTGGATCGGGTTTGTCTGGTGCAGGGGGAGATGGGGCGGGACGCTGAACAACTGCTACTGTTTGAACGTTGGATATATCGGGCGCAGGAGGATTTGGTTGTCCTACAACTTGTAGCGCTTGCATGACATCTGTAGCATTTTGATAGCGATCGCTCGGTTTTCGGCTCAACATCCGATTCAGCACTTGTGCCAACTGAGGATTCACCTTCACCCAACGCTCCCAATTCCAACTCAGTTGGTTGTCATCAAAAAGTTCAGATGGTTCTTTCCCTGTTAGTAGAACAATTGCTGTTACTGCAAGTGCATAGAGATCGCTGCTAGGATAAGCTCTACCCGTTTGCATTTGTTCTGGCGGAGCATAACCAAATTTACCTACGGTTGTCGATGAGATTGTGTTATCTGGAGAATTTATTCGAGTTGCTAGTTCTTTGACGACTCCAAAATCAATTAAAACTGGTGAGCGATCGCTATCCCTCAAAATAATATTATCTGGAGCAATATCCCTGTGAATAATGTTTTGACTGTGAATGTGCGCCAAAACAGGTAGCAAAGATTGTATCAATTGCAACACTTCCTGCTCTGTAAAAACTTTACCTGTCTGCTTGCGTTCGTCAAGCAAAGTGCTGTATGTTTTTCCAGCAACATAGTCTTGCACTAAAAATAGGCGCTGGTCTTGTTCAAATCTCTCCCGAAATTGTGGTATTTGCGGGTGCTGTATTTGATACAAGATAGCCGCTTCTCGTTGAAACAGTTCTTTTGCCTTCTCCCATGCATAGCCCCCCGTTACTACCAAAATCAATTCCTTAATCGCACAAAGTTCGTTAAAACGCCTTTGGTCTTCTGCTAGATAAGTTCTACCGAATCCCCCTTGACCCAGAGTTTTAATTATCCGGTAACGGTTTTGCAGGATAGTGCCAGATGTAATCGGTGGTTGCATCATCTAAGTGTGTATAATAGCAATCCAAGGAGGAGCAGCCAGTAAAACAGACTTGCCACACTCTATTTTCACACGTGCTCTCTATACATCAGCGTGAAAAGGATTAAATTATAGTTTCACTGTTAATTGCTAAATGTAGTATTATTATATATCTAATCAGCAAAAAATGACTATTTTTTAAGCATTTATGCTTATTAAGATAGAATTAAGTAGAAAGTTGAACTGTAAAGATTTGGTTAAAATCAAAGAGCTAGATGTTAGAGGTAAGAATTGTGTCTGTATTGGACTTCTGCGTTTTTGGTTTTGCCAACCAACATAAAAAACTAAACTCCAGATATGGTTTACACACTTAATGTCAGTTAAGCTATCAATTGTTTGTCTATAAAAAGTTGGAGAAATAGAGATATGTAGTTTTGCTGAGGTATGTTGAAAATTTTTATGAAAGCTTCCAAAAAGCACACATATGATTTTTTCCGGGTATTTGCAGTTAAATTTCTCAAATCTCTGATGATAGGATTGCCATGAATGCACATCGAGGATCTGCTGTGCTGAGTTCTACTGCCTTAAAAGTACAGCCGACTGCTACAGGCGTGACTGAAAATAATCGCTTGCGGCTGTTCTCCGGCTCTGCCAATGTACCATTGTCTCAAGAAGTTGCCCGTTACCTGGGAATGGATTTGGGACCAATGATTCGCAAACGATTTGCGGATGGAGAAATTTATATCCAAATTCAAGAATCCATCCGAGGCTGCGACGTTTACCTCATCCAGCCCAGTTGTCATCCCGTGAATGACAATCTGATGGAACTATTGATTATGATTGATGCTTGTCGTCGCGCATCTGCACGCCAAGTCACTGCAGTTCTTCCCTACTATGGCTATGCCCGTGCCGATCGGAAAACTGCAGGAAGAGAATCAATTACTGCCAAGTTAGTTGCCAATCTCATCACAGAAGCCGGTGCCAACCGAATTTTAGCGATGGATCTGCATTCGGCTCAAATTCAAGGCTACTTCGACATTCCATTGGATCATGTTTACGGTTCGCCAGTCCTACTTGATTATTTAGCAAGCAAACAACTGCCCGATCTCGTTGTTGTCTCCCCAGACGTAGGTGGTGTGGCACGAGCTAGAGCATTTGCTAAAAAGCTAAACGATGCCCCATTGGCAATTATAGATAAACGCCGTCAGGCTCACAACGTCGCCGAAGTTTTAAACGTGATCGGCGACGTTAAAGGTAAAACAGCAGTGTTAGTAGATGACATGATTGACACAGGCGGAACTATCTCTGAAGGAGCAAAACTCCTGCGTGAAGAAGGAGCTCGCCAAGTTTATGCATGTGCAACTCACGCCGTCTTTTCCCCACCTGCGGTTGAGCGCTTATCAAGTGGTTTGTTTGAGGAAGTCATTATCACAAACACCATTCCCGTGGCAGAGAGCAATCGATTTCCTCAATTAATCGCGCTGTCAGTGGCTAACCTCCTGGGAGAAACCATCTGGCGCATTCATGAAGACAGTTCTGTAAGTAGTATGTTTCGCTAGTTAAGAAAAATCTGTCTTCACCATTACAATTAGCGCATTTACCAGATCTAAGGATGAAGCTTGAAAAATTTCAAACTTCATCCTTTATTTGTTGTCACCTGGCAAACTGTAACCCGTTACTGGGACAGCCATCTGAAAATGATTGCGTGCTATTTGTAAACCTGTAGTAGCAAAGGCTTTGAGATCGGAGTCTTTTCCAAGTGCTATTTCTCGCTGGAATGTCGCTATAGCATCGAGGTGACGGTTCACTCCCATCTCATTCATGTAAGGTTCGTCGAAACGAGTCCCTGAAAGCTGCCTTAAATCCGCGACGATTGTTTCATACTTGAGACCGATTGTTGTTGGAAGTGCAATTTTCTTGTTATTTGATAATTGCAAAAGTTTCTCATGTGCTTTTGTATGCTCTTCAATCATCTGCTGTGCGAACTCTTTTATTTTGGGATTTGTAGACTTCTGTAAAGCCTGTTTCCCAAGCTGTATTTCTGCCATTCCTCCCTGAAAAGCGTCCATAACAAACAGCCAATCTAAACTTTCAGCCTGACTGTTCAATGGTTGAGGCGATTGACTCTGTGCAGCTGCTGGTTCACTTGACAACGGTATAGGTTTATTTACTTGAGTTATACTGCAAGCTTTTAGAAATATGATAACTAGAATTACTGTAAATCCTATGATGATTTTAAATTTCCAAAGTTTTTTGAGATTAAACATAAATATTAGTCTTAGTTATTCAATCGCGACTTTTAGAGGTTGTTTGAAAAGTGGTAGGCTGTGATTTTAGGCACTCATCGATCCCCCCTAGCCCCCCTTAAAAAGGGGGGAAAATATTCTTAAAGTCCCCCTTATTAAGGGGGATTTAGGGGGATCTTGAATGTTTTGCTACTGATAAAAGAACTTTTCAAACATCCTCTTACAGAAAGGATGGTATTCTTTAATACAGAACTCAGCCTTTTAACATTAAGATAATTCCCTTCCGTTTTGGAATATAGGCTTTAGCCACTGTAATATATATCTATATGGGAATTTTTAAATAAAAATATTCAATAATCTACTTCTTGTTCTTGTGGAATAGAGAGCAGCGCTGCGCGGTGAATTATTAATTTTAGTTATACAATCATGACTCTTGCGGAAGAGACCGTATCATTTAAGACAAGATTTAGCTTTTTCACATCAGAATACTTTTATCATCGTTAGGCATTCTACGTTGTTTTAGGAAAAGTGTTTTCCAATTTTGGAATACTCCGAAATGCAAAGTACACTTCAGATATAGCTTGTTAGAGAAAGACAATTTGTTATGCCATCGAGTAATCAAGCTACTACAGACGAGATGACAGCTTATCTTCAAGCTTGTCTGGCAAATCGCTACTTCATGGGATCGGTATTGGTTACCCGTGCAGGTGAAGTACTGTTGAGTGCAGGCTACGGCATGGCTAACCTCGAACATAATGTTCCAAATACACCCCAGACGAAGTTCCGCCTCGGTTCCATTACCAAGCAGTTCACAGCTGCGGCAATTCTACAACTTCAGGAGCAAGGTTTGCTTGAGATGCATCAAAAAATTTCAACCTATTTGCCCGACTACCCTAACGGCGAGCAAATTACTATTCATCAGTTGCTCAATCATACTTCAGGTATTCCTAACTTTAACGAATTAGACAACTTCGAGCTGATAACAAAAACCAAGATTACCTTGGACGATCTGATTGCCCGGTTTAGTAATGAACCACTAGAGTTTACACCAGGAGAACGCTTCCGCTATACTAACTCTGGCTATGTGGTACTAACCAAAATTATTGAAATTGTTTCCGGTTGCGACTATGCGAACTATCTGCAACATCAGATTCTTGAGCCTTTAGGAATGTTTGACTCAGGCTACGATCGCCAAGAGATGATTTTGCCCCATCGAGCTTCTGGCTATGTTTTCAATGGCGAAGCCTATCAAAATGTAGATTTTGTACATATGTCATGGCCATCAGGTGCAGGGGGAATGTACTCAACGATTGAAGATCTCTACAAATGGGAGCAAGGGCTTTATACTGATGCAGTTTTAAGTGAATCGTCCAGAGAGATGATGTTTACACCAAAAGTCGCGATCGTTGAAAAAGAAGATGGCAAAGGAGTGTACCACGGTTATGGAGGAATTATATGTACCCACTACGAACGCAAACTGCTATACACTGGTGGCGGAATTTACGGCTTTAGTACTCGCATTGCTAGATATCCAGATGAGCAAATTTCTATTATTGTGCTGACTAACATTGACGCAGCAGCAGTGACACCAGTTGTACCCATTGCCAACGATCTAGCTGCCATTTTGTTTGGCAAACCTTACGATCTACCCAAGCAACGACAAGAGATCGAACTCGATCCAACCATTTATGATACTTACGTAGGGCGGTATGAACTAGAATCTGGATTGGTCATTACCATTACAAAAGAATCCAATCGCATTTTGACTCAATGGGCTGAAGAAGAAAGAGTTGAAATGTTTCCAGAGTCCCCAACAAAGTTTTTTTTGAAGACGATTAATGCTCAGCGCACTTTCATAGTAGATGAAACAGGTAGAGCATCACGTGTAATCCTACATCAAGGTGGACTAGATCGAGGTGGAGGAGAGCATACAGCAATCAGAGTGAGTTAAATCAAACCCGATTGTGCATCAACAACCGGGCTGCTTAAATCTATACTAATTTCCATCCTGCGTTCGATCGCGCATACTATCCGCGTGCATCTGCTACAGGCTGCGGTTCCAAAACCTTTATCGAACGAGGCTCGAAACAGTAGCTATTTCAGGTTCACCAATACGTGGAGAAAAGAACTCCTTCGCGTATACGCGAGGATTCTCCTGAGCAATTTGCACATAAGATTGGCGTACCTGAGTATTCACCGCAACAGTTTTCATATCATACAATTGCGTAGCCAACTTAGGATAAACCCCAATGCCAATAATCAACACTAGAAAACACGCAGCAATAAACAATTCACGAGGCTTGGCATCGCTGTATACCGACTCAGTAGGCAAGAGACAATCCGTACCAAAGCAAACCGTGCCTTCATCCTCCTGATTCTCCAATCTAGCATTGTTAATATCACAGGTCACTTTACCAGTGCCATAAAATACCTGCTTCAACATAGAAAGCAAATAGATTGGCGTCAAAATAACTCCCACTGCAGCTAGGAACACCATCACAGTACAGAAGGTTGGACTGTAAATGTCGCTAGAGCTTACACCCACAAAGACTTGAAGTTCGCTGACAAAACCGCTCATCCCTGGTAAAGCGAGAGAAGCCATAGCACCTGCTGTAAACAGAGCAAATACTTTGGGCATAGCTTGAGCAATACCACCCATATTTTCCATCGCCATAGTGTGAGTGCGATCGTAGGTGATGCCAGCTAAGAAAAATAACACTGCAGCAATCAAACCGTGGGACAACATTTGCAGCATCGCACCACTGACTCCCACATCCGTGAAGGAAGCAATCCCCAACAGCACAAATCCCATGTGAGAAACTGACGAATAGGCGAGGCGACGCTTCATATTATTTTGGGCAAAAGAGTTCAAAGCACCATAAATAATATTGATAACGCCGAGAGTTGCCAGTACAGGAGCAAAGCAAATGTGAGCATCAGTCAGCAACTCTAAATTGAGACGAATCAACCCGTATCCACCCATTTTGAGCAGTACGCCAGCCAAAATCATCGATACAGGAGCAGAAGCTTCACCATGAGTATCCGGTAACCAGGTATGCAAGGGGAAAATCGCCAGTTTGACGCCAAAGGCAATTAGCAATCCCGCGTAAAGCAAAAGTTCTAAAGCAAGAGGATAATTCTTCGCACCAAGTTCGACTATATCGAAGGTCAAATTATCTCCGTAGAGAGCCATTGCCAGCCCTGCTACTAGAATAAAAATTGAAGCAGCAGCTGTGTAAAGTATGAATTTAGTAGCAGCATAGCGACGTTTTTGACCGCCCCAAATGGAGACTAGCAGGTAGACAGGAACCAGTTCTAGTTCCCACATAATAAAGAACAGTAGAATATCTTGGGCAACAAACACTCCTATTTGTGCGCCATACAGCACCAGCATCAAAAAATAAAATAGGCGAGGCTTCAGATTCACTTGCCATGCAGCAAACATTGAGAGTGTCGTTACCAATCCTGCAAGCAGCACCAGGGGAACGGATATTCCATCGACTGAAACAGCCCAGTTGAAACCTAACTGAGGTAACCAAGCATATTTCTCCACGAGTTGAAAAGTCGCACTGCTCGCATCGTAATGCTTCCAGAAGGTGTAGCACATCAAAACAAAATCCGCGATCCCCACACCCAAGGCATACCATCGCACTTGTTTGCCGTCTTTATCGGGCAGCAAGGGGATAAGCATGGAAGCAACGAGTGGCAACAGGACTATCGCGGTCAGCCAAGGAAATCCATCCAATATCATGGCACTGAGCAAAAATACTTACGGGTGAATATTACTATTGTATTAAACTATGTAAAAATTCCTCATAAAACTTTACCGTGGCTTAGTATAGATGAAATTTATTCCTCAAGACGGAAGAATTGCCCTCATCCCTAGCCCGTAACAGCGATCGGTAACCATTGCACGAGGGACTTGCCTTCGCATTTAATAATAAGGTCGAGGCGGAGCCTCTAGATCTGTATTCCCAGGCGGAGCCTGGGAACGAGAGGGGTCACTGGTTACTGGTCACTGGTTACTGGTCACTGGTTACTGGTCACTGGTCACTGGTTACTGGTCACTGGTCACTGGTCACTGTTCGTCGCTTGCGAAATATTCCAGTCATGTTAATTCCTGTGATTAGCATTGCGATTAACCCCAAACCAATTAAAACCACGTACAACACTCTCAGATGAGGTCCCAAATATGACCCTTGGTGAATCCTTAAAAGAAGTGCAGTTTGTTCGCTAGGCAGATTAAACCAGTTTCTACCCAATCTGAACAAAATTCCTGTTAATGCACTGACGGTCAAGGGCAGAAATATAATAGGTGCGAGAATGCGATGAACTTGGCGAAAATTAAGTTTTGATGCTTTTGGTGAAGGACGATTTGTTCCAAATAATTTGGTCATGCTTAAACCAGTCACAATCAGACCTATCAGCCCTAACCCGACTAACAGCACGTAAATTGGTACAAGTGGTTGACCGAGATATTCTCCTTGATGAATCACCATGAAAAAATTTGCTACTTGGTTCGGTATATTAAACCAATATCTTCCTACGCGATAGGCAATTCCAGTTAAAGCACTTGCTAATAGTGGTAGAAAAAGAATGGGAGCTATTTTTCTATGAATTTTCCGAAAATTTAAATTCATTTATTTTTCCTAAAAATCTCTAGTCAATATATAGTAATTCCTGCATTCATGAGATACAGTAAGAAAGAATTAACCGCACCCTATAGCTGATGGACGCAGATAAATTTGTAGTTCATCAGACTAGGAAATGCTATGGAAATCTTAAATTATTGGTTATATATACACTTACAAATCAGCCCATTTCCGAAGTAGATTAGCATGAGTTTTACTAATTAAATCAAACTCTGTTGTTTTACCGTATTTTTGAAACATAACTTGCCGAACTGTCTCCAAATCAAATAAAATCTCGCGTTCTGCTGGATCGCGAATCAGACTTTGTACCCAAGATATAGCCGCAAGTCTTGTACCTTCAGTGACTGTTTCGACTCGGTGTAGAGTTGAAGATGGATAAACAATCATCGAGCCCGCATCTAGTTTAAAAGCTTGCTCTCCCAAAGATGTATCAATGACTAATTCTCCACCTACATAACTTGACGCCGGACTAAGGAACAGAGTGAATGACACATCAGACCGCGTGAAAGTTTCGTCCCCCATGAGTGCATTATCAGTATGAGAACCGTAGTACATACCCGATTCATAACAACTAAATATGATGGGTTGAATAATTTTTGGTCTGACCGTTGCTTGGAATAAACGATCGCGTTTTATCGCCCGCGTCACAATGCTTCTCATCTCTTGAGTGAGAGCATTGTTTGGCAATTGCATATTATTCTTAACTAACTTAGCATGCCATCCTGCTGTATTTTTACCATCAACAAATTCAGCATCCTTCAGTTTTGAAACAATAAAATCTAATTCATCAGAATTGAGAACATTGTCAATGCAATGAATCATAGGTGGGGACTAGAGACTGGGGACTGGGAAAGAATTATTTTTATGTAACTATTTACCTTCACCGCCTTCACCACCTTCACCGCCTTCACCATCTTTACCATCTTTACCATCTTTACCTTCCTCACCACCTTCACCGCCTTCACCTGAAGTTGGTTGAGTAGCTGGGGCTGTAGTAGTTTGACCGTTTTCGCCACCTTCGCCACCTTCACCACCGCTTTCCGTACCACCACACGCACTTACGGTAGCTGCTAAACCTAAAGAGAGAAATAACGCGATCGCTTTTTTAGAACCCATGGTTAAATTCCCAATTTTGTAATTTGCATAGCTGACGATTTCCTTAAAATACAGCAATGCCAGAATTTTTTCTAGGGTCACTGGTCACTGGTCACTGTTCACTGATTACTGGTCACTGTTCACAGTTCACTGGTTGGTCATCAACTACAATAAAGATAGTATTTGTTGAGAATTGTATAGTTAGGACAAGCTGTCATGGCTCCTGCCGTTTTAATTGAAAATTTAAAAAAAAGCTACGGCACGGTGGTCGCCGTCAAGGACGTTTCCTTTAAGGTAGAACCGGGCGAGATTTTTGGTTTGCTTGGTCCCAATGGCGCAGGGAAAACAACGACTTTGCGTTCTTTGTGTACTCTCACCACTCCTGATGCTGGAAAAATTGAAGTTTCTGGTATTTCTGTATTAGACAATCCCAGATTGGCAAGGAAGCGCTTGGGTTATGTTGCTCAGGAAGTTGCATTAGATAAAGTTCTGACAGGAAGAGAACTCTTACAACTGCAAGCTGCACTTTATCACCTACCGGGTACAGTTGCCAAGCAACGGATAAACATGGTAATTGAATTGCTTGGTTTGCAAGAATACGCCGATAAAAAGACTGGCACTTACTCAGGCGGTTTACGCAAGCGCTTAGATTTAGCAGCAGGATTACTCCATGCACCAGATGTCTTGGTTTTAGATGAACCAACCGTGGGACTCGATATTGAAAGCCGTTTTGTGGTTTGGGATTTCCTGCGAAAGTTACGTCAAGCTGGAACAACGGTGGTAATTACTAGCCATTATCTTGAAGAAGTTGATGCTTTAGCCGATCGCGTGGCGATTATTGACCGAGGTGTGGTAATTGCGAGTGGCACGCCATCTGAATTAAAAGATAAAGTGGGAGGCGATCGCATTACTTTACGCATCCGCGAGTTTTCGCCCATCGAAGAAGCACATATTGCTCAAGAATTACTACAATCGCTGCCTTTTGTTCAAGAAGTCATTGTCAACAGCGCTCAAGGGAATTCCCTTAACTTAGTAATCACACCGCAACAAGATGCTTTAATAACCATTCAGCAATCGCTGAACTCCTCTGGGTTACCAATTTTTGGTATAGCCCAATCTCGTCCAAGCTTAGATGATGTCTACCTAGCAGCGACGGGAAGAACTCTAATGGATGCCGAACTTGCAGCCGTTGCAAATCGCGATCCAAAAGCTGAGAAAAAACAAAATATGAGATAGAAAATCATCATGAGTGGCACTGTCTTACCTCCAAAATCGGATATCAATTGGCAAGAAGTCGCATCACCTCAAAGTTATGCCGATGCGTCTCCCAATGTGTTCAATGAATTTGTTCAAGAAACACTGGCTTTAACTCGTCGCTTGTTCATTCAGCTAGCTAGGCGTCCCTCAACTTTAGTTGCAGGAATTATTCAGCCCGTAATGTGGTTAGTGTTGTTTGGCGCGTTATTTCAAAATGCACCAAAAGGAATTTTTGGCAATACTACAAATTACGGTCAATTTTTAAGTGCAGGTGTTATCGTTTTTACAGCCTTTGCTGGGGCGCTGAATGCTGGTTTACCCGTGATGTTTGACCGGGAATTTGGTTTCTTAAATCGGTTGTTAGTTGCACCCCTAGCCTCTCGATTTTCCATCGTTTTAGCTTCAGCAATATTTATTATCAGCCAAAGCTTGATACAAGCAGCTGTAATTGTTACTGCTGCTGCTTTTCTCGGTGCAGGTGTCCCCGATCTAGCAGGATTGGGAGTTATTACCTTAATCGTCTTCCTGCTTGCATTGGGTGTCACTGCTATCAGTTTAGGTTTGGCTTTTGCGTTACCCGGACATATCGAACTGATCGCAGTTATTTTTGTCAGCAATTTACCACTGCTATTTGCTAGTACCGCTTTGGCTCCTTTATCATTTATGCCGGGATGGTTACAAGTTGTCGCAGCTCTGAATCCCCTCAGTTACGCGATTGAACCAATCCGTTATTTATACGTTCACAAAGATTGGAGCTTAAACAGTGTGGTTATGCAAGCTTTCTGGGGTGATGTTACCTTTGGAAGCGCATTACTGGTATTGTTTGGTTTCGCTGTTGTCGCATTATTGAGTATTCAACCCCGATTGCGACAAAGTCTAGCATAAGATAAAAAGTATTAAGGATAAAGGATAAAGGGTAAAGGAAAAAACATTAGTCCTTCATGCTTCGTTCTTTATCTTTCATACTTCATCCTTGAGACTTGATACTTTTTATGAAAACACTGTCTTTACCAATTAAAGGGCTAATTGCCATTGCTGTCACTGGAATGAGCTTTACTGCCGTATTAGAACAACAGCCTACCCTAGCTGATACGGGAAGAAGTATTTTGCAAGATCTCGATCCACAACAGGGTAACGATCCCTTGGGACCTCGTTCCGATGAAGTTGATAATCTGGGTTTATTCAATCTCATTCATAAGTTGAACCAAGGCGGCAATAATTGGGATTCTCAACAGCAAGACCAACAACTCAATGATGCAACTGCGGCATTTAAAAAGAAGCAGGAACAATTGCTACAGCAGCAAGGTACACAACCACAAAACAAACCTGTCTTACCAGTGACCAGTGACCAGTGACCAGTGACCAGTGACCAGTGACCAGTGACCACAGGTTTACGAAGAAAATACTGGCAACCGACTTTGTAGAGACGCGCTATGGCGCGTCTTTACTTTATTGAACCTGCGTAAAACCCCACCCCTTGTGGGTGGTGCAGTTGACTATCTATAATCCTAATGCAGTTAAAACATCGCTAGCATGGGAGGATGTATTTACACTAGAATCGACGTGAATGATTTTGCCGTTACCATCAATAACGTAGGTAACTCGTTTGGCATAACCGCCACCATCAACATCGTAATCTTTAACGAGAGTTTTTTGGGTGTCAGCAAGTAGTGGGAAATTTAGATTGTATTTTTGAGTAAATGCCTGGTGGGAGGCTTCATCATCAACACTGACTCCCAAAACTACTACGTCCTTGCCCTGATAGTCCGCGCTGGCATCCCTAAAACTGCAGGCTTGCTTTGTGCAACCTGGAGTATCATCTTTGGGATAGAAATATAAAACCACTGTTTTGCCCTTGAAATCAGACAATGAAACGGTGTTTCCGTTTGTGTCTTTAACGGTAAATTTCGGTGCATCGCTACCAACTGCTAAAGGCATAGTTTTAGTATTGCTCCTAAATACAGAGGTTATTTTTCCTAGCAGGGGTCATTGTAACAAATTTTCTGGGCATCGGGCATAGTCAGAAATTTTCTGGGCATCGGGCATGGGGTATCGGGCATAGTTAGAAATAATTTATTGCCTATTGCCCTAAGAAATAATCTATTGTCCTTTGTAGTAGAATGAAGTATGAGTATCTCTTAAACTAGTTGTCTAGTGCTGCTTATGTTGCAGCC
This sequence comes from Scytonema hankhaensis NUACC26, assembly GCF_045865695.1. NCBI lineage: Bacteria > Bacillati > Cyanobacteriota > Cyanophyceae > Nostocales > Scytonemataceae > Scytonema > Scytonema hankhaensis. Next base: position 45,063 of record NZ_BAACAP010000238.1, on the reverse strand, counting down.
ATTAGATATCTCTCAGTAAAGAAAATAGATCGAGAGAGCAAAAATGTCTGTTGCTAATTCCCCAAGCCCAAAAATCTTTACCTATCCTCGCGAAACTTTAAAGCGAGCAGAGAGAGCGCTAGTTTGTTCTCCATTTCATCTTAATTTGTTTGAAACAATGCTCTCTCGCAGTGTAGCACTTAGTGAGATGGCTGGGAGTACAGGTGTCGAAAAAGGTTTTACAAAACGCCATGCGTCAGAATTGTCTGTGGATAACGATCTGGTATGGTTGATTCAAGTGGGTGTATTGCGCCGAGAAGTCGATGGTCAGGGAATTACAGATAGTTTCCGCCTGACCCCCCTAGGTCGTCAGTTAGTAGAACAATGCCACCAGAAACCTTGGAGAACTCCCTCATGGAGCGATCGCTTTTACAATGCAGCAATTCGTTGGTTAAGGCTACCCTTGTAATACAGTGACCAGTGACCAGTGACCAATACGATACAAGCTCCCAAATTTACTTATGGAAAAAAAGAAATTGATTCATTATTCAAGTCCCTTATCCTAAGTATGGGTATTAACTGGTCACTGGTCACTGTTACACTGGTCACTGTTAATTATTTGGGGTAAAAGGGAACAATAAATACGGAAGCTGTAACTTCTTTCATGAAGTCTTTACTATTGCTACCGGGCTGTATTGGTATTTAGTCAACAGTCAGAGTCAGTTGACTATTGACCATTGACTATCGACCATTGACTATTAACCATTTACTATTGACCATTGACTTATGAAAGCAATTATGGTATTAGGGACGACATCCCATGCAGGAAAATCATTGTTAACTGCAGCTATTTGTCGTATGTTGTCACGCCGTGGCTGGCGAGTGGCTCCCTTTAAAGGTCAAAATATGGCTTTAAATGCATATGTGACCCCTAATGGTGGCGAAATTGGTTATGCTCAGGCAGTGCAAGCATGGGCTGCAGGAGTTGTGCCTTGGGTAGAAATGAATCCAATATTATTAAAGCCCCAAGGAGATATGACTTCTCAAGTCATCATCAAAGGTAAGTACGTAGGTAGAGTTAGTGCTTCGGATTATTACGAACAGTATTTTGATGTCGGTTGGCGGGCAATTGAAGAATCTTTACAGCACTTAAGTACAGAATTCGATTTACTCGTTTGCGAAGGTGCGGGAAGTCCAGCAGAAATTAATCTCAAACATCGCGATTTAACTAATATGCGGGTGGCAAAACACTTAAACGCATCCGCCATATTAGTTGTGGATATCGATCGCGGTGGTGCTTTCGCCCATGTTGTGGGAACTCTGGAATTATTGGAACCAGATGAACGTGCGTTAATCAAGGGTGTTGTTATTAACAAGTTCCGAGGGCAGCGATCGCTTCTCGAACCTGGGATAAAGTGGTTAGAGGAACGGACTGGTATCCCTGTGATTGGTGTAATTCCGTACCTAGAGCATATATATCCGGCTGAAGATTCCCTCGATTTGCTAGATCGCAGAGTGGTAAAATCAAACCCGGAACTCAATGTCAGTGTTATTCGCTTACCTAGAATTTCAAACTTTACAGATTTCGATCCTTTGGAATCAGAACCTACAGTTACAGTTAAATATTTAAGCCCTAAGCAAGATTTAGGACATCCTGATGCAGTAATTATCCCAGGTACAAAAACTACAATTCCCGATCTGTTAATCATGCAAAAAAGCGGAATGGCAGAAGCAATACAGCATTACGCGGCAGCTGGGGGCACGGTTTTGGGGATTTGTGGAGGGTATCAAATACTGGGTCAAATGATTGCAGATCCAGAAGGGATAGAAGGACAAGCAGGTAGATACCAAGGATTGAATTTACTACCTATCAAAACTGTTATCACAGGGCAAAAAATCGCTCGCCAACGACAAGTAACTTCAAACTATCCGCAAATGGGCTTACCCGTTGTTGGGTTTGAAATCCATCAAGGGCGATCGCGTACAGAAATTCAAGGAGTCGATCCTCAAGCATACCATCTCCTGTTTGATGATGCTAATTTAGGGTTGGTGGATAGTTGTCTATCAGTTTGGGGAACTTATCTTCACGGTATATTTGATAACGGTCCTTGGCGACGCGCTTGGTTAAATCGTTTGCGCCAACAAAGGGGATTAAAATCTTTACCTACTGGCGTTGCCAATTATCGGGAACAAAGAGAAGGTATTTTAGACTCCCTTGCTGTAGAAGTTGAACGCCATTTAGACCTAACAGCATTTTTATCTTAAGGTAGTTGCCATGACTGTTCGCGTCCATTTTTTACCTGATAATGTCACCGTCGATGCTGAAGTGGGAGAACCTCTGCTTGATGTTGCAGATCGAGCAGGCGTATTTATTCCCACAGGTTGTCTGATGGGGTCATGTTTTGCTTGCGCGATCGATATAGAAGATGGAGATACTATCCGCGCTTGTATTAGTTCAGTTCCACCGGAGCGCGAACAGTTGACAATTAATTTGTTTAGCGATCCGACTTGGTAATTATTAATGATTAATTACAATTAACTGTTGGCGCTTACATAGCATTTGTTAGGAGGACGTGCTTGCGGACATCTGTTAAAGCGAGGCTATTTTATTGTTTTCAAGATCGAACTCTCCTCCTATACACGCTGGTAATTCAACAACTTGATGGTTATAAATTTTGTTAACCAGCTTACATATAGCACTAGCTCCTATCTGGTTAAATCGAAAAACTTCTAAGAAATTATCATCTCCATTAGTGACTTGAACCTCTTGATTGGCAACTGTTACTGATTCAACGTTCATTGTAAATTTGTGCTGTTTTTCTCCTACTAACACTATCACTATGAATGTTCCTTTTTCTGGAGTTGCCTCAATTTCTAGGATTTGAATTTTCATGACTCTATAATAGAAAAAATTGCGTCGGTAGTCCAATGGAAGAAAAAGTCTTATCTTCTCATTTTATATCTTGTCCCTTCCCAAGGATCGCGAATTAGAATATAGCCACTATTGTCAACACCATCGACAATTACCATATGAGACAGTTTAACCAACGGTTTGAATTGTTTCAGTAAGGCTGCCCAAGAACCTGTAGTATTTAAAGTGTTTAAAAGTTGCGATTCAGTTGCTCGAGGAATGGTGAGACAACCACCTATCCATTGCCGAGAACTTTCTGGGTCAAAAGCATTAAGCACAAGAGCAAGAGTTCGACTATCCACGGGAACCCCTGTCTGTGAAGCAATTACCATCTGATTTACATTGATTCCACGATCTTTTAGTAACATCTCAGCACAAGCTGGTCCACAATATAAGCCGTCCTGCTGCTTTACAACTTTTGGGTCAACAACTTCATCGATAACTTGCCAATTACCGCCTGCACCAGAAAGCGATGGCTGATACTCTTCAGGTTGATTTTGGTTCACTCGAACTTAGTTTTAGTAATAATGAACTATACTATCACCTAAGTGTGAGGAGATCGCTTTTGATACAGGTTAGTAATTAGCGATTAGTCATGAAACTTTCTCCTTTAATGCATACTCTCTAAAGCGTTCCATGTTCGCTTTTAAAGTCGATTCCACTGCTCGCCCCAAAAATAAATTATCCATGATTTTCCCAAGAATACCGGGGATCGCATAGGCAACAGTAAGTTTAACAATACTGCTCCCGTGGCGATCGTAAAAACGCACGGCTCCTCGATTCGGCAATCCATCTACAGATTCCCATTGAATAATTTGGTTTGGAACAACTTTGAGAATCCGAGATTTCCACGTAAACTCCAAACCACCAGTGTTCAATGTCCACAAAGATATATCTGGATTATCCGGCGGAACCTTAACAGATTCAATCCACTTCATCCAGCGTGGCATCTGTTCTAGATCGGCCCAGAGACTCCATACTAAATCGATAGGAGCCTCTACTTCTACCTGTACGCTGTGTTCTAACCAATCTGCCATTCTCTCTCTTTGCCCTCTTATCACTGGTCACTGGTGAGTCCAGCCCTGTAGGCGGGTCTCCCGCCGTAGGGGACTGGCGAACCCGAAGGGTCACTGGTGAGTCCAGCCCTGTAGGCGGGTCTCCCGCCGTAGGGGACTGGCGAACCCGAAGGGTCACTGTTTTTCCAAAATCGCTTTTGCTGCACGTTTGCCTGAAAGTGTAGCACCTTCCATACTATCGATATAATCTTGCTGCGTATAACTCCCTGCAAGAAAGAAGTTAGGAATTGGTGTCTTTTGGCTTGGACGATAAATATCCATTCCCGGTGCTTCTCGGTAGAGAGACTGTGCGAGTTTGACCACGTTATACCAAGTCATGTTTAACTCTCGCGATGAAGGAAACAACTCGCGTACTTGTTTGAGAACGTGGGCAGCGATCGCTTCATTACTCTGCTTAATAAAAGGATCTCCTGGTGTCAGCACCAACTGTAGCAAAGATCCTTGTCCTTCCCGATAATAATCAGCTGGGCTAGCCAAAGCCAAATCGGCAAAACAAGAAAAATCAGCGTCAGATGTGTATAGCAAATTGTCAATTCCCGCCGCAAAATTCAACTGCTTGCGTTTATCCGCATCATTTAATTCCGTGATCCAGCCATCAAACCGCAGTTGGACGGTTGCAACTGGTACTGCATCCAGTTTGTATATATTATCAAACTCAGACCACTTGCGCCACGATTCAGGCAACACTCGTTGAATTCCAGGAACATCGCAAGCAGCAACGTAGGCATCAGCAGTTATTAATTCTTCTGTATCGCCATTTGCTACTACCAGACCAGTGACGCGAGCGTGTTCTCCTTCCTCAACAAACTTGATTTCTCTGACTTGACGGCGCGTATAAATCTTCGTCCCCCTGGCTTCTATATATTCTACGATTGGTTTATGTAAGTATTCATAGGGAGAACCTTCCAACATATTTAGTCTTGATGCTTCCGTCCTGACGGCAAACAACTGGAAAACCGTCAGCATACAACGGGCAGAAATATTTTCGCAATCAATAAAACCGAGGGCGTAAGCAATGGGGTTCCACATCCGCTTGATACTACCCTCGCTACCGCCGTGACTGCGGAACCAATCCGCAAAGCTGACTTTATCTAAGTCGCGAATGTTCTGCATTGCGCCATTAAAGTCAACCAAACCCCTTACTATCGGGCTGGTTCCCAAAGCCACTGCATTTTGCAACTTATCCAAGATTGACAGTTGGGAAGTCGTAAAAAATGCTTTTAATCCGTTAAAAGGCGCACCCATGAAAAAGCGAAAATCTAACTCTCCTGTCTTTCCTCCCTTGTTGATGAAAGTGTGGGTGTGAGCTTTTGGACGCAGGTTATTCTGTGCTCCTACTTTTTTCATCAATTCCAACAATTGATAGTAGTTGCCAAAAAAGACGTGCAACCCCATTTCAATATGGTTACCATTGCCATCAACCCAACTGCTAACTTTTCCACCAACAAACGGACGGGACTCAAAAATCTGGATTTCACAGCCAGCATCAGCAAGATCTACAGCGGTTGCTAGTCCAGCAAGTCCCGCACCTATGATTGCAACACGCATTCCGTTTTTCCTTCTCAGTTTCATTACAAATTGTAACTGGGTTAGTGTCGGAATTTGCGACTCGTATCAACTGGTGTCATTTTAGATGCGTGGATGCGTGGATTGAGAAAGCCTTGCCGAGACTTACTCTCACCTTACTATCTGTCACCTTCTTTTTTCAAATTGGCATGGTTAACTGCTAACAGTTAACGAACTCTGTTTTAGTTGCTAGCATCTTTGGAGTCATCGTTAATTGGTAAGGCTCGGATTAGTTCTCGAATCACGTCCGTGGCAGGTCTACCAGTTTGACGGCAATACTTTTCCAGTTTCTCTGCCTCCTGGGTTGCTAAATTGACAGTGATACGCTTTACAGCCCATTTTTTATTTGTCATTTGATTGTTGTATTTGCTGGATATTAACATCATCAAAAGAGAACAATTAGAGATGAAAAGGATAACTTATCAGAGTTTTTGTCCACAGACAAGTAATTTGGTAAAGACTATAAACTTTGTTTTGTTTTGTGAATGTATCCTTCATTTTTCGATAGATTATATAGAGTAGAACAATTGATAGCTCTAACCAAGTGAAAAAACGAAGTTTACCTGTTGCCAATTGAATAAAGTTAGCAACAGGCTGTCTTAGCTTGATGAAGAATTTGTTTAAATTTGATGACAAAACCTTCTGCCAAGCAAGTTGTGGATGTCAGTCTTGTGAGTCTTGATACATTGTGGGAATAAGCTAACAATCTTCAGTGTCGAACACTTGTAAAAAAAAGATATGCCATTAACCCGGAAGTATGGCATTTAATTGCTGGTTTATGTTGGAATCAACAAAAATATTTATGGTTTGTGAGAGTATTACTGCATTTCTTCCTCACTTAACAGCGTTCGCGAAGCGCAAGCCGTACCCGGCTTATCGCATTATAGAAGACAAGTCCTTTCTCTGTTATGCTGTTTCATATTCATAACTATTTTTAGTCAATCGTTCATAGGCATATTGTATTGGAGAACACAAATACTTATGAAGATACTTCAGCACAACTTTTTCTTTTAGAAGATTTCTGACTTACCCATAACAAATATCATTAACTGCCATAATAAGGTACAAATTAGAGTATCTAATTATCACATTGTATATCCTTTGTTTAAAGTTTTTAAAACTTTACTTATTCTTTACATTCTTTGTAAAAAAAATTAAATCTTCTTGATTTACGATGGTTTGTAAAATTTTTACTTACTCAAAACAAGTATTTTAAATTTCTTGTACTTATCTTTATGAATTAAGTTGCATATAGCAATCCTATATGATTTGTGAAAAATCTTAGTACTGTAGGTAGGGAAGACAGCCCACCATCAAGTCTATTGTGCGGCATAGCCCTACCTACGTGTAGTTCAAAAATCTGCGGAGGAGTCCTATAGTCATTCAACTGTTATAGGAATCATCAATGCTTTGAAAAAAGTTTTAAATATTGTAGGGTAGGCTCTACAAAGGGCGAATGTGCGGCAGTGCCCACCCTACAAATAGCAGTAATTTTAGAGCCTAAAGGGAGTAGTAGAAAACAACCCGACTTTAAAGAAACCGAGTTGGCGTTCATCTCATTCTTTATCCTTTCTTCACTCACTCAAACTACAGCTGAGGCATAAGTTGTAAAGTTCCTAACCCTATATCTCTAGGTGAAAGAAATCGCGCTTCAAACAAAGCCATCATATCGCGTGGTTGGGGATTACCACGAGAAGATCCTGTTAATCCTTTAGCAATAATCAAACCGCAATATCCCTGAGTATTCTGACAGCGTTGATTCCACTTTTGTCGCTCTTCTATGTGTATGGGGTCGTCATCTTCATACTCGCCAAACAAAATCAACTCGTCATTCTTAGTTTTTAACAAACCTAAATCGTAATCTCGATCGTCGAAAGGATCTGCACCCGGATTAAAACCAATGCCTCTCAGCCCACCTGCTTGTTCGATACTCTCAATTAAAGTTTTTGCTTTGGGGCGGGATGTTTGAATTAATATGACAGGTAATCCATCACCTGCTTGTGTCATTTCCCCAACTGCATGGTAGTTCGCTCCCTTCCGCAAATCATCCAATATTTTCCAAGACACAACACTTAAACTAACGAAAGAATCTTCTGGTATTACATCATTTCGTAATAATTGGAACGGAGATGTTTCTTCATCGTCATCTTCGTCTTCATAGTCATAATCATCATCATCAAGACTGAAACCTGCTATTTCCTCTAATTCTTCTGCTAACTGTGGCATGGTAGAGACAACAACAGGAATTGACTTTGCTAGATCGTTGTTTGATGATTCAGGAAGAGCAATGCGGTAGCGACGACTGAGATTGGGAAAAGTATCGTCATTCAATTGACGACGATGGTCGCGAAGAAAGCGGTATAAACTTTCTAAAGCGACTAAGACGACAAGTGCTTCTTCATCATATAAAACCGATCGCAGTCCTTCGAGTGGATGAATATTGCCAAAAGTAGGTTCTATGTCTGAAAGTGGCAAATCTGCCAAGTCGAAAAACTCATCTTCATCGTCGTCCATTTCATCAGTACTCTCAAAAGTGAGAAACAGACAATCTTGCTTGAGAAAAGCTTCTTCTAAATGCCCCTGTAATTCATCGTCTCTTAAAACTGTCGCTCGAAACTGCTTTAATGATTCTTCAGAGCGATATAGTAAAATTCCGTATTCCATACCTAGCATACCCATAACGCTGGCATAGAGAGTTCCAACATCCCATTGGTTAATCTCAATAGATAAAATTTGCTGTTCTTCTAAAAATTCCCAAGGAGCTGCTTGCCAAATTGCAAATGCTTTTTCTCGCAGTACTTGTACGTATTGCGGAGGTAAGTCGGGAACTTGACTATCCAAAATCTCCGCAAACCCACGGAATAATTCGTCAATTAATGGCAATTCGGGCGAGTGTTCTATTGCTATGTCTAAATCTTGGAGAACACCGCGCAGGTAGAATTGAATTTCTCTGTCTCTAACAACAATTCTTTGGGGTCGAGCAGGTTTTGCCGGACTGTGAGGATGCTCCATTGCTCGCATTAAGGTACGAACAACGGCTTCCGGACCTGTTTCTGGCGCTACAACGTCCATCCCCCGGACAATACCTTGCGTGCCGTCCACCCATAAAATGCACTCTCCTTTGACCTCTGATTCTGGGCTTTGACCGGGCGGTGATAACAACGGACGGCGATCGCCCTCCCATACAGAAGGAATTTGATTTAATTTCTTCAGCCGACGACTGGTAGAGCGATTAAAACTTGTCATAGAGTCATTTCATCAAAAAAATAATAAAGAAGTCAATTTTTGGGTCTCACAACTACCAAGAGTCAAAAGCTCTGGCTATTTGTGAAGAGCGATAAGCGCTCTTTCAGCTTGCACTTCGCGAGCGCGTAGGAAAACTGTTACAAAGCATAAATTTCAAAAATATTGCTTTTTTACATACCGAATCTCTCAATTCTAGAATAAAAATCTTTGCCTGCTTTTAACGGAGTATTTACAATTTTCCAACTAGGGACACGATCTGTCGCTACAATAGAAGCAAAAAACACGCGAAACATCCTTTCTTAGCGGCAGTCTGTAGGTTTATTCTCTCACTCTGCTGCTGTATGGTTAAGCTAAAAGGCGCTAAGAAGTTTAAACAAACATATGACACAAGCAATTGAGCCTCAACAAAAGGGAATTCAGATAAGCAATGCCGCACTGCAACAGGTGAAATTCTTGCGAGATAAGCAAGGCACAGACCTTTGCCTGCGGGTAGGAGTTCGTCAAGGCGGTTGTTCTGGAATGTCTTACCTAATGGATTTTGAAGACCCCAGCAAAATTACCCCCCACGATGAAGTTTATGATTATGACGGTTTCAAAATTGTATGCGATCGCAAGAGCTTATTATATCTCTATGGTTTAATACTAGATTATAGCGATGCCATGATTGGTGGCGGCTTTCAATTTTCCAACCCCAATGCTAACCAAACCTGTGGTTGTGGTAAATCATTTGGCGTTTAATCAGTGACCACCTGACCAGTGACCAATAACAAATGACTCAAACAGTTGAAACCCTCTTTGATACGGGATTGGAACGTTATAAAGCTGGAGAATCAGCAGAGACTTTAATCCCCGTGTTTAAAGAAATTTGCGATCGCGCCCCTAAAAATAGCTCTGCTTGGACTTGCTTGGCGTGGCTGTATCTGTTGGATGATAAAGCAACACCAGCATTCAAAGCCGCTCAAAAAGCTGTGAAGTTAAATCCCCAAGATCCTCAAGCAAGGGTAAATCTTGCAGTGGCAATGTTAGAAACAGGTCAAAAAGGTTTGCGCGAGCACGTTGAATTTGCACATCAGCTGATCTTTGTAAATCCTGATTGGCAAGAGGAAATCAAAACCAGTATAGAGGATGGCTTGAGCAGAAAACCAGATTGGCAAAGTTTGATAAAAGTTAAAGGTTGGTTGTTTCCTGAATAGGCGATGGGCGATTGGGAATTAGCGATTAGGGATTGAGTATTAATATTTACCATTCCCTTGCTGAATCTTATCTTTCCCAATCCCCAGTCCCAAGTCCCCAATCCCTAATTTTTTATGAAAGACAAATTTTTAAACTGGCTCAATATTATTCTAGTTGCGGACGTATTTTTAGTCTTGTTTGGCTTTGCGTGGTTAGCAGTAGCAGCAATCGGTCAGGCAACCGGAGTGCCACTAGGTTTAGATTTATGGCACAAGTTGTGGCAACCCGTATTTAACCCAGCTATTGGCATCCTAATAGCTGGTGCTCTGCTCAGTGGACTGATTAGTTGGGTGTCGCGAAAATTTCAAACTGGGGACTAGGGACTGGGGAACTCGGGGTCCCCTCTGGGGATAAGGGGCAATGGGGTTCCGAGTTCCCCAATCGCCAACTCATTTTAAAATTTGTGCAAGTGCGGGTTCAACTGAGGGGTATTTGTACTGAAAGCCAACGCTTTGAGTTCGTTTGGGAAGTACCTGTTGACCTTCTAGAACAACTATTGCCCCTTCTCCTAAAAGGGCTTCTATGGCAAAGGATGGTACGGGTAACCAAGAGGGACGATTCATAACTCGCCCCATAGTGTTGCTGAGTTCTGTCATGCGGATTGGAGAAGGAGCCGTTGCATTATAAACTCCTTGCATATCCGATCTTATTAATGCTTGTAAAATCAAGTTAACAACATCATCAACATGAATCCATGAAAACCACTGCTGACCGTTGCCAATAGGACCGCCTGCAAAAAGTTTAAATGGAGTAATCATTTTACCTAATGCCCCGCCAGTACCTAAAACAATGCCCAAGCGTAAAATAACTAATCGGACGCCAACTTCTGTAACTTTTTGCGCCTCTGCTTCCCACGCTTGACAAACTTGAGCTAGAAAATCATTACCGGGTGGACTAGTTTCATCGAAAGTAGCAGTTTCACTCGTACCATAATAACCAATTGCTGATGTATTAACTAGCACCTTAAATTTAGGATTATTACTAGCTATAGCTTCTACAATTTTTTGCGTTCCAAGTTTACGGCTGTTTAAAATTTCCTGTTTGCGTTCTGAAGTCCAACGCCCTTCACCAATAGGTTCTCCTGCAAGATTAACGACTCCATCACAACTCGCAAAGGCGCTTTGCCAAGAACCAGAAGTTGTGGGCGTGTAGGTAACAATATTTACATTGGGAAAAGCTGTAGATGGAAAAACCTTTTGGGCATGAGAAGCGCTACGGGTTAAAATAACCACTTCCATTCCCTCTTTTTGAAGTCGTTGTACCAAACGACTCCCTACAAATCCTGTTGCTCCAGCGATCGCTACTTTCATTTAAAAACTTTGTTCACTGCAAGTCTTCACCAGACTCCTATTTTACTAGGAATTAGCAATGACTCCCGAACTGCTAGCAAGATTACCTAAAGATAACGTCCATCCTTGAATGATGGTGGGCTGTCTTCCCTACCTACAGTCCTCCAGTCCCTAGTTCCCATGCCCCATGCCCTATTCCCCATTCCCTTTTTTTGTAATAACTTGGCTATTGGGTAGTTGGATATTATAGGATGGACGGAGTGTTGCAAGGCGTGGGGCTATTATGGCTCGCTATACCTGTTCATTTGTTCTTTCGGTTGCTCTCAACCATCTTCAGCCATTAATGGTAGAACTTCTACAAGATTGTGGTCTAGATGTACAATATTATACATCTGATTACATCATGGCACGTGAGATTCCTGGTACTGTACCTTTTTCCAAATTAGTAACGGTGGAAGTATTGATTGATAAAACTTCCGCCACTGAAACGGAAACGCGGATGAGCATTGTGATTAAAAACGAGGAACTCCCTCTCCAACGGGATAATCACTGCCGACAAATGTTTGAGTTTATCAAACAAGAGATAGAGCATTGCCGCCATTGGCATCTTATAGAGAGTCTTGCTGGTTAGCTCGCTCGCTGAACAATCCATGCGAGTGAGTGAGCAATAAGGATAAGCTCTCTAGAATGCAATGGTTAAATCGGCATAAAGTGATAGGTTCAGCTAATTGGAACTCAGCCCAGATACAGATAGCTAGATTGCACTCCAAAGTTGCCAACATCCGTAAAGATACATTACATAAACTCACTACCCGACTAGCCAAAAACCACGGCATAGTTGTCATAGAGGATTTAAATGTATCTGGAATGTTGGCTAATCATAAACTAGCACTGAGCATTCAAGATATGGAATTTTATGAGTTTAGACGCCAGCTAACCTATAAATGCGAGTTTTATGGTACTAAACTTGTGATTGCTGACAGATGGTATCCCAGTTCTAAAACTTGTTCCCAGTACGGAACAGTTAAGCCACAGCTACCATTGAAAGAAAGAACTTTTGAGTGTGGTTGTGGTCTCAGCATTAACCGAGACCTGAATGCTGCCATCAATCTGAGCCACTGCGTTGCCCTGGTTACCACCAGTTGAAGCATGTGGTGAGTCCAGTCCTGAAGAAAGGTAACATTCGTAGGGAACTGGCGAACCCGTAAGGGAGGATGCCGACATCACGCCTTGTGAAGCAGGAATTAAGCTCCAAAGTTCAGCTAGACGAATGACGAAGAATGTAAGCGCTTTGGGTAACTTTGGGTAGGTCTTTTATATACGGTACAAGCTAGCAGCAAAAATTTTCTGACAATAGTTAAGTTCAGTTAAAAATTCTTTAACTGACATAGCTGTGCAATCAAAAAACTTGGATTGGAGATAGATATTTCATGGAACAAAGCACGGTTTCGCTCCATTCTACTCCAAGATTCGGTTATCTAGTGTTACATCAAAGAAACAGCTTATTAATCTTCCAGATCCTCAGTCATGCCAGGATTGATTAGTGTAATATCATATTCACTAGCATCTGTCTGTCCTGTAGAGCGCATACTATCCCGTAGTAGGTAATAAATGGCGCGAACTTGGGGACCAAAAACGACCTCATCCTCATTTTTGAGATCGTGAGCGGGAATTTTGCGCCCGTTAATCATCAAACCGTTAGAACTCGTTTTACCCTTGGCATCGCCATCGACAATTCGGTAGTAGAAGCCGCGTTTTTTATCATCTCGTGGTAGCTTAACGAGAGTAGCATGACGGCGCGAGACAAATTGTGACACAAGACGGATATCGCACTCCCGATCTCTACCAATAGAATAAGTAGGACGGTCTAATGTGAACTCCTTGCGTCCTTGGTCGTCCTCTATAATCAGTAAATGACTTTCATGAGTTTCTGCTGCCATTGATACGTTTTTAAAATCAGATGGACTGTTACCAAGAAAAATTTGTTGAGTATTTTTTTCTGTCATTCCCCTAAACTATAATCTATTGTGATAATTTAGATAATCCCTATACTGTTATATTGTATTGACACCTGAAAGAGTAGAACATTTCGTTCTACTCTTGATTGTTTTTGTGAGTCTGATAATAAAAGACCACTACGATCCAACACTTGTATTCTTAAATCATACCTTCACAGTGAGAGTTCGGTCAGGGCGAGTAAAACGTCTTAACAATAAAGAATTTGTGACCACGCTGACTGAACTAAAAGCCATTAATGCAGCTGCACCAGAAGGGCTTAACACAAAACCCAAGCTAGGCAACAGAACACCCGCAGCTAGAGGAATGCCAAGTGTATTGTACGCAAAAGCCCAAAACAAATTCTGACGAATTTTACTGAAAGTGGCACGGCTGAGTTGTATGGATGCAACCACATCTATTAAGCGATCGCGCATCAATACAATTTCAGCTGTTTCCATAGCAACATCTGTTCCGGAGTGTAACGCAATTCCTACATCTGCTTGAGACAGAGCAGGGGCGTCGTTAATGCCATCACCTACCATGGCGATTAGGGATTGGCGATTAGGGATTGGCGATTGGCGATTGGCGATTGGCGATTGGCGATTGGTTATTACGTCTACGCCTCTGCTTTCCACGTCCTTATTCCCCAGTCCCCAGTCCCTAGTCGCCATTCCCTCTTGTAGCTCTTGAATGAAAGATGCCTTCTTTGCGGGGGGAACATTAGCGACTACATCACAGCTTGAGAGTCCTAGTTGATTGGCTACAGCAGTTGCAACTTCTAATGAATCCCCGCTTAACATCATGACTCGCAGACCCATTTGACGCAACTGGTCTACTGTTGCCTTAGCATCTGGTCTTATAGTGTCGCGAACGGCAATAAGTCCGGCTACAGTACCTTCAACTGCTATAAAAACAACTGTTTTACCTTCAGTCGCAAGGGTTTGAGCTTGTTGTGTCGTAGTTTCGCCAATCTCTACACCATGCCAGTGCAGCCAACCACTATTACCTAAAAGTACTAAATTGCCTTCCACAACAGCAGATACGCCCAATCCTGGTTCTGTCTGAAAATCTGTCGCATTGGGAATTGACAACTTTTGATTTTGTGCTTCTTGTACAATAGCTTGTGCGAGCGGGTGAATGGTTCCACTTTCTACGGCGGCGGCTATTTGGATAAGGTATTGGCGATTGGCGATTGGCGATTGGGTATTTTCCTCTCCCAGTCGCCCATCACCAGTACCCAGTCCCTCGATTGGGATACAGTCCGTTATCACAGGTGTACCTGTCGTGAGAGTTCCAGTTTTATCAAAAACGACTGTGCCTAGACGGTGTACTTTCTCTAAAACATCGCCACCTTTGATGAAAAGACCCCTTTTAGCACCAATGGTTGTGCCAACAAGTATGGCTGTGGGTGTGGCAAGCCCTAACGCGCAAGGACAAGCAACCACCATAACTGCGATCGCTAATTTAAGACTAATGAGGAGGGGTGAGGGGGCAAATGGGTGAGAGGACGAATGAATGAGATGAGAAGTAGGTAAGTGGTGTACTGGTATTTGCAAGGCATGGGACGTAAGTAGATCGTGCCAAATGTGAGTGCCGAAAAAGTACCAGAAAAGGAATGTTAACAGCGCAGCTGTCAATACACCATAGGTAAAGTATCCTGCTACTGTGTCTGCTAATTTTTGTACGGGTGCTTTGCGAGTTTGAGCTGTTTCTACTAAGGCAACAATAAACGCTAAAGTTGTATCGTTTCCAGTACGAGTTGCTTGAATTGCGATCGCACCTGAAAGATTTATTGTCCCTGCTGCAACTACATCTCCTGGTTGCTTGATAACTGGTACTGCTTCTCCAGTTAGCATCGACTCATCTACAGTTGTTTGTCCGTCTATAATCTCGCCATCAACGGGAATTTTCTCTCCAGGAAGAACTTGCAACCATTCGCCAACGCGCACGACTTCAGCAGGAATTTCGACAACTCCCGTATTGGCAGAAACTGTAGGAGTCGGATCTTCATCTGCTTTTGGTTTAGCAATCAACCGGGCTACTTGGGGTTTGAGGGCAAGTAATCCTTTAAATGCTACAGCAGCACGGTTTCTGGCTTGTTTTTCCAACGTCCGCCCTAACAAAATAAAGCCGAGCATCATCACTGGCTCATCAAAGAAACATTCCCAACCAAGTTGGGGAAATAGCAAAGCAACTAAGCTGGCAAAGTAAGCTGTAAGCGTTCCCAATCCCACAAGGGTATTCATATTAGGCGCATTATGCCGCACGCCCAACCACCCATCCACCAGAATGGGACGACCGGGAATGAATATGGCAATGGTTGCTAAGCTACAGTGAAACCAAATGTTTTGTAAAACTGGTGGTATCGGACCACCCAGACTGCCAATATGTCCGGTAATTGACAGTACCAGAAGTATTGCCGCAACCGCCAACTGCTGCTGTGCCAACTGCATTTCTCGACGCTGGCGTTCTTCTGGATTGGGCATTCCTTGTGTCTCGCTTGCTCCTTGCCCGTGTAATTTCCGAGGTTGCGTCGGGAATCCAGCCGATGTCAATCTCTGTGCTAGTGCTTCTGGTTGTGCTGCACCAGTTTCTAATTCTACGACTGCTACTTCTGTCGCTAGGTTCACACAAGCGCTTTTAACTCCCGGATGTTGAGTTAGCTGGCGTTCTACTGCCTTTACACAGCCAGCACACTTCATACCCCCAACATCCAAAGTGATTTTCTCTGTCGTTGGGGCTGGTTCTGAGGGAAGGTTGGTCTTCGAGACAAATTGCATGGAAATGTTTAGATTTGCTACGAAAAAAATATAAACGCGCTTATTTAAGCGCCTCTTATTTGAGCGTAGGCGAAATCTGAGGCATTGACAGATTGTCAAATATGTTAAGTTTTATTAAGAGGTGATGGGGCATTTAGTCTCAGTTCTGCTCCTTTTCATTTCAGCGATGAGACCAACGCCAGTACATCACGTAAATTAACGCAAGTACCTGTAGTGGTATAACAACAAATTCACCTTTTAAAAAAGGGTGTATTTCTAAATGAGACATAGTACTGAAATACGCCATTGCCATGAGAGCAAGAGCTATTAAAGTAAGATTTTTACCTTTGAGAGCTAACATAATATCAGTAAATACTGTTTATCTAATCAACATTAACACAGTCATAGAAATCATATGTGAAATTTTCTACGTAGGGTGGGCAATGCCCACCACTAATTCTTTTGTACGGCATAGCCCTATCTACTACTAAAACATTTTCAGATCTCTGACTTCTCTAAGAAGTCGGAGAGCTAACTGTTTACAGAAAAAAGAAATTGACCGAGAGGAGAGTGCTTGAAAGAAATATAGAGTTCTCCTGTCTGAAATAAGCTATACAAACGCAAAAAGTAGTATAAGAAAGCTATTGAAACTCCTATAAAATAGAATTTTTTGCTTTTAAAAATTTGACAATAGAACGAAATTATTCTGCGTTTTAATAGTAACTCTATAGCAACATGAATAACTGCAATTAAAAAGCTAGTAAACAAAATAGGACCAAACACATTTTCTGATATTGCTCGTTCTAAATCTCCGCGTGCGATCGCCATAAAAGAACGAGTCATACCGCATGTTGGACACGGAATACCAGTGAAGTGCCGAATTGGACAAACTAAGAACGCTATTCTATAACCACGATTGTAGAATAGCGTTCCTAATAAAGGGGTACTACAAAATCCAAGTAGACCCCAACGAACAATTTGACATTGGTATGATAGAGGAAATGGAGATAATTTCAACACCTACTTTGTTTATACTGAGACGATGAATGGGAAATTTTTTTCCCATATTTATTAAATTTACATACGAACATTATATTTTGACTTTCAAAATAGTTAAAGCCATTTCTTTTTATTCACTATGTAAGTATTGATAAATTCTTCATCAGTTTTGGTTAAATACATAATGCCCTCAACCAAACCGAGAATGCCCATGAATGGTGCTCCGATACCACACGTTAGTAACGAAACAAGCAGCATAATAATCCCTTCGGTGTTATAACCAAGAATAAATTTATGAACACCTAAAGCTCCAATAAGGATGCCACAAATACCAGCAGCTGTTTTTTTGCTAGCATCGCTTGAGATTCCATTCGACATTTGAGTTCAACTCCTGTATTTCTCATCTGACGACACAATGCTAACGTTGAGTTTTTTACCTACAAACCGTATAATCACTTAAATTTTGCATAAACATCCTGATTGGGATGAAAGAGTCGAGAAAGAGTATAGTGTATTAGGCAGGAAAACTAGTGACCGAATAACTGGGCATTGGGCATCGGGAAAATTAGGAGTTATTTTTCCTTATCCCCCTGGTCACTGGTCACTGGTCACTGGTCACTGGTCACTGATTAAAACCAGCCCTGTCTATTTAGGAAATAAGTACTCACAAACTCATCATGCGATTTGTTCAAATAAATCATGCCTTCGATTAAACCAACAAGCTGCATAATGAGTAATGTCAAGCCATAGGTAAAATAACTACCAACTAATGAAATAATGAGCATGATAAATCCTTCTGGAGCATACCCAAGAATAAATTTATGGATACCAAAACCTCCAAAGATAATACCGCAGTATCCAGCTAAAAGTTGTTTGGTAGCATGACTGGGGCTGAGTTTAGCCATGGGTTTAGTTCCTTTGCTTTATGAGTAATGTATAAGTAAGACCTAATAAGTTTTAGCGAGTTAAGAATTTTGATTGACTTAACAAGCTGTGATGGTAGAAGCACTTAAAAGAAAGATAGGTACGAGAAAATAGCGTCTTAGCAATGCATAGCGAACGCTAAAGACACGATAAACTGACAGTCTTAGACTTAGCTGAAGCTGTACTCCTTCGTAACTCTCTTATCTTTACTTTAGCTAGAAAATCCGGCGAAGCGTTTTTGCAGCAACTCATGCTGCATAGTTTTTTGATAGAGAATTAGCCATATATAGTCGTAAAAATACAAATACCTTAGTACTTTTTACTAGTCAGGTTGTGTTCTCTCCGGATTCTTTTTATATTTCTACAGTGATAAAAATACTGGTGTAGATATTTTACTTTAAAGCGATCTCCTATAAGCTAGGATACCAAGTCGATAAAATAGCACTAACTCTATGATTCTTTGCTTACTCATCGTTTTCATATAGAACGGTGAATATACAAGGGGATCGGTTTTAGCTATTCATGCCATCTAACAACACTACACCCATGAATAGATAGAACTATTCTAGCGTGACTACTTCACTGTTGATTTCACGTAGCTGCTAAGCCAATGTCAACTTTAGCACATTTGCTCTAAGGTAGCATTTACTGACATTAAACACCAAGGTGGATGAGTAAATTTTTGTAAAAGCTTTAGCAAAGAATTGATAAAGTTGGCAAATAGAAAGACTTATTGTCCAGGACTGCCTAGAATAAACAGGCTTAGAAGAGTACCGCTATTCCAAAGACTATGGAGGAGCATGGGAGCAAGAAGGTTACGCGATCGCGTATAAACAATACCCAGTATAATGCCCAAAGAGAACAGGGGAAGAATTTCCGCTAAGCTCAAGTGAGCAGCAGCAAACAAAAAACTACTGATGAGAATCGATCCCCATACAGGTAGGTAACGAGTAAGGGAAGGTAACAAAAAACCGCGAAAGAGAATTTCTTCAAAAATAGGAGCAGCGATCGCCGCCGTCGAGAAAAATATAGTAAGTGCTACAGAATCCTGACTTTCAAGCACCAGTTGTAACAGGGGATTACTACCGCCTTGACCTTTCCACAACTGTTGATTAATCAAAGACACAACAACCACCACAGGCAATGCTATGCAGTAGCCACCAAATCCCCATAAAAACCATTTATCTTTGAACCGAAAACGAAACCAGCCAATTGGTAGTGGAAAAAAACGCTTAATAGCTAAGTACAGTACTGACAAAGCGCCTAATGCTACGAAGAAATAACTAATAAAAACAGATAGCGCTTGAAGTCGCACGCTAGAGACGAGAGTTTTGATAGGAAGAACTGATTTTACCAAAGGTAGAAGGACAACTTTGATTGCTATAGGTACGAGGAATTGTCCTGTGAAGAAAAAACCCACGACAAAAACCACCAAAATCGTTTCCGCATTCCAAGGAGTTGACCAAGTAACATCTGCATTTTGAGCAAGTATTGCAGCTTTTCCCTTGACAAGACGTTCTCCGAGCAAAAAGAGCAATAAGCCTACCCCAATAAGAGCAGCAATTACTGGAACAGTACCTATCAGTGATAATCTCAACATTGCTGTTTCAGCAACTTCCTGTTGAGATGTTTTTAAATTTGTCAAGGCGTCTTGTCGTTGCTGAAGTTGATAGAGTTTCTCTAGAGCAGAGTAGCGAAACCAGCCATCCAAATTAGCTTGAATGAGTGGTTCAGAATTAGGCAACAGACGAGGGGGATCGCTCCATAATCCGGAAAGAACGGCTGCGACCTTACTAAAATCAGAATCGCTTCCCAAACTTTGCTGCACTTCACTCCAAGTTTTAAAAGCAGCATCAGTTTTCCCTTGCTGCACTTGTAAAATACCCAATCGCAAATCTAATTCAGGTATTAATTTTTGCACTTGATTCAGTGACTGTTGTAACAGTTGTTGCTGTTCGGAATTGGGGTTAGTTGCAGGAGGATATTGCGATTGAGGTTGAGAGGTTGCAGGAGCCGTTTCTGGTTGAGACTGGAGTTGTGCAAGTTGAGTTTTAATTTTATCTAAATTACGTTGAGCCGATTTCCTTGCTTCTTGATACTGCTGTGTAGCTACATCTAGAGGTTTAGTACCGAGGATTGCATCTTGTAAAGGCTGTACGCTGGCACCGCTATCCGACGTTTCCAAAGAAACTGCTTGCAGCGTAAGATTTGTTTGGTAAAGTTCCAAACGACTTTGAAACTGAGGTTGCTGCCAACTCGATAATAAAGACTGACCGGCAGTCAAGATTGTCACCAGAGTCAGAACTATTAATATAAACCGCCCTGCGGTTCTTACAAACGTTGATTTTGGCTGCTCGTGACTCATTTTTCCTCCCTTGACTAACCAGTGCAGAGTCATTATCGCAAGAAAATGCGTTGAATGGTTTAACCAGTGACCACCTGACCAGTGACCAGTGACCACCTGACCAGTGACCACCTGACCAGCGATCGCTAGCCACTCACTACTAACTACTATCCTTAGATATCATCAATTCATAAGTTTCTCGCTGTTCCATTATGTTAGAGTACAAACCATTATTCAATTGCCTGCCTTCAGCAGAGGATTTACCTGATTCTGACGATACTCCTGTAGATAATGAACTGCAAGATTTAATTCCAGGTTTTCTCAAAACAATTTTGGCTTGGATATGGGCTAGCCGAATGGATTGGTTTTTCGGAGTGGACATGGGGGTTTACTACGATCCCGACTTACCCCCTGTCGTACCAGATGGATTTTTGAGTTTAGGTGTCCGTCGCATTATTAATGAAAACTTACGCTTGAGCTACTTGCTATGGGAGGAAAAAGTACTCCCAATTATGGTGCTAGAGGTTGTTTCTAAAAAACGACGTGGGGAGTATACGAAGAAAAAAGACTTCTATGCCAAGTTAGGAATTTTATACTATGTTATCTACAATCCTATCCGTCCTAACAAACCTCCTTTGGACGTTTATCGTTTGGTAAATGGTGAATATGTTAAACAGAAAGGAAACCCAGTGTGGTTGGAAGAGATAGGATTGGGAATTGGTTATGAAAGAGGAACGCACCTGGGTATTACTCGTGACTGGTTATATTGGTATGACCAACAAGGAGTCAGATATTTAACACCAGAAGAACAAGCTACTACTGCTGAACAACGCGCTACTACTGCCGAACAACGTGCTAAAAGGTTAGCCGAGGAGTTACGCTCTTTAGGAATAGATCCAGATACGCTAAATTAATCGTGTTCTGAGGTTATGTAAATGATATTAGAGGAGCCTTCATGGGACAGTTTACCCTCTCCCATGGATTTAGTCAGTTCAGATGTTACTCCTACAGACGATGAATTGCAAAATTTAGTACCTAGTTTACTGAATTCTGTGCTTGCGGCAGTGTGGACAAACCGTACAGATTGGTGTTTTGGCATCAGTATGGGAATTTTTTACGACCCCAATGAACTTCCTGCTGTACCAGATGCATTTTTGAGTGTTGGAACTCAAAGAGTCATAGATGATTATGAATACGAAGACTTACGTTTGTGTTACGTGTCCTGGATAGAACAAGTTGCACCAATTATGGTACTTGAGATAGTTCCTTACGGTACATCTGGAGAGGAATATATTGGTAAACGAAAACTTTATGAAAAACTGGATATTTTATACTATGTCATTTACAACCCTCGCCGTCGTAGAAAGACAACGTTTGAAGTTTTTCGTTTGATAAATGGCACATATATTTTACAGCCAGGAAGTCCAGTGTGGTTAGAAGAGGTAGGATTGGGAATTGGTTGCGAACGGGGAACATATTTAGGAATTACGCGGGATTGGTTATACTGGTACGATCGCCAAGGTATCAGATACCCAACGCCAGAAGAAAGAGTTGCACTAGCCGAACAACGCGCTCAAAGATTAGCCGATGAGTTGCGAAGATTGGGAATAGATCCAGAAACTATAACTTAAAAATCGTTTTCATGTTCAATCAATTATGTCGCTCGCAGTACTAATTTTTATTTAGGTTTGATAGCAATACTCCAAACGGTCTTATTTTCTCTGGATATTGAGTAGATATAATAGACGCGATGTTGCGTGTTAAAGTTATGGCATCATTAAACTCTTTAGATTCTTGTAGAGCTTTATATAGCGAGTCAATCTCTTGTGGCAAAGGGTTCGTAAATACACGCAATTCAGTAATATCTAATCTACGGTTGAACTCATTTACAGTATGCCGCCATTGGTGTAGGAGCGAAAATAACTCTCTATCTTTACGTTCTGCAAAAACACCAGATGCAAGTGCAGTTTCGGTAACTGACACGATCAATCGCGGAAAAACTATCGGTCGTCCTGACTGATGAGAGTTGGAGTTAAATCGGCGATCGGATAGAATTGCCTCATTCGATCTGCACTCGTTGAGTAAGGCACGCAGAAACTCTATCCTCTTTTCATAAGCTGATGCCCATCGTTCGGCAAAAATTCCTGTAATTGTTGCTAACAATCCAAGAGCGGTCAGTAATGGCTCAAAATTTCTTTCCTTAGTCCACCAGACCGTAGCTAGAATAAATCCAAGAAGTAAAGGAAAAAATGTAATTAATGTTACTAATACTTTCATACTTAATATTATCTACTATAGCAATCCTAAATCATCTATAAACAATTTTAAGTACTGTAGGGTGGGCATTGCCCACCACTATAGCTTTTGGTGGGCAATGCTCACCCTACTTAACCGAGTAGTATTGCCACCCTACTTATATTTCACAAATTAAGTAGGATTGCTATATTTATGTATTTACGCTTATCTAAAATTTTATCTCTTAGACCATATATTATCAGCTATTTGAGAATTTTTATTAATACTTGAAGTATCAGGAGATACCAATATTAACGCCATGCCAAATCCATTTTTGAAACGGGGTTCTAATAATGTATGTATGCTATCAACAACTATAAGGTTACTGTCTGATATACATTTATGAATGCCAGATGAAGTGTATTTACGAGTTAAATATAAACGAATTGTATCTCGATCTTCAAAATTTATAACTGAGCGATCTGGTAACATCACATCAATTTTTTTTCCAGTTAAGTTGCGATAGAGTATTTTTATGAGAATTGCTCTATCTGTCTCTACGTAGCCTTCAAATGACACGCTATTTAAATCAATATGTAAGTCAGTGTTTTGGAGTAATGCACTTGTGACAAATTCTCTAAAAGACTTAGCATTCTCGTACTCTTTAGTTGCTTTTTGAGCAGCTTCTTCATTTAAGTCTTCAGTCATCGCTACTTCTATAAGAAATTTATCGTCAGAGCGCATGAGTTTAGAAAGAGATTGTAGAAGCTCTGTGTCTCTTTGAAAATTTGCTAACGTGTTTCCAAGCAGAGAAAAAATAACAGGATTATTGTTGAGGATTTCGTCAAATAATTTACGTAACTCAATAATATTTCTCTCAAGTGAAAAGTCTATTTGAATAGGAAATACATGATTTCCTTTTAATTTTGTTTCTTGAATTGCTTGTTGAACACCTATCCTTAACATTTCCGAACTCATATCAACGGGAAAATAAATTAGATCGGGATTTGAATTGAGTAATAAATTTAAAATACTTTTGTCTTTTTCTCCTGTGCCAATACCTAAACTAACATAATGATATTTTCGATCTCCTATTCTATTGGAATGAAGTTGAGACCATCGATATCTAAAGGACTCAATACTCTCCTTCATAACGAGATAAAATCGGTCGTGACAAGCGTTGTTCCAAGCTATTGTTGGACCTATTCCCCAATATGAAAAACCAGATAAAATCTCTTTACCATCACCTGTTTGAGAAAATTCTCCTCTCAATTCTTGCGTAAGTTCTGCAAGCTTTTTTGATTGATCTTCTCCTATAAAACAGAGAGTCCACCCTAAGCCTGGTTCATTGATTGAATTCTCTAGTAGCTTCATGAAATTTAAAGGTTCCATCTCCAGCCTCAAAGAGTCAAAAATATACACCTTGATAATACAGCTATCCTAAATCATTTGTAAGAAATTTACGACTGCTCTATCAGATAGAATTCGCGACTATAGGTCTCGTATTTAATTTTTGAAACTTTGTTGCATGATGGAATTGATTTAAATGAAACGAAAGAGGCTTTTAACGAAGACTCTAGATAAAGCGCGTGACTAGGAGAAGGAAAACAATCATGTTATGGTTGAGTACGGTTAACTACGCTTTTTGATTACACAGGAGTAAATCTCTAAAGAGCCTTACATACTCATGTTGACAGCGAAGGGAAGAAGAACGCGATCGCGTTATCGGTTTATCGACAGGATCTGATGACTATGTAGTCAAGCCTTTCAGTCCCAAAGAACTAGTAGCTCGCGTGCGAGCACTCTTGAGACGCAACATTTATGAGTTATCCCGGTCGGGTTTGGAATCGAACTCAATTAATTGATAAACTTTGGGGTAGTAACTTCTATGGAGATGAGCGGGTTGTTGATACCCAGATCGCACGACTCAGAAAAAAAATAGAACCCGATCCAGCCAATCCAACCTTTATCAAAACTGCGATCGGATCGGTTATAAATTTGAAAACACCGTTGTTCAAGACAAATTGTGAGTAAACTGAGCCTACAATACCGATTATTATTTTCCCATATTGTTGTGATGCTAGCTGGGCTAAGTACTTTAGTCATAGTTAGTAAGTTATTCTCATTCCATGTTTTCGATCTGCACTTACAACGTTTGGAAGGCCGAGGGTTTGACATCGGTAAAATTCGCTCCGAGCTAGTAGAAGAGTTTGAAGTTACCTCAATGTGGGGGGCTTGGTGGTCATTACTCACGAGTGCTACTGTAGCAAGTGGTTTAAGTTATATAGTCGCTAAGCGCATCCTCCAACCTCTTGTTGAGATGGAAAAAATCACTCAAAAGTTCGGTCAGGGAGATTTAACTGCACGAGTACCGGAAACAGAAATCGCGGAGTTAAATCGCCTTGCTATTAGCTTTAACCGGATGGCGTCAAACCTTGAAGGTGTGGAACAGCGTCGTCGGGAAGTTGTAGGAGATTTAACTCACGAACTGCGAACACCATTGACAATTCTAGAAGGTTATTTGGAAGGTTTAGCAGATGAGACAATTGAACCTTCAGCAGAAGTGTTTCAACGATTAGCACGAGAAACAACTCGATTGCATCGGTTAGTTAATGATACTCAAGAACTTTCTAAGGCAGAAGCTGGATATTTACCGATTAATCTACAATCTTTCAATATACACCCACTACTCCTCTCTCTCATCAAACGATTCTCCGATCAACTTTTAGAAGAAGGTCCAGAGCTGCGTTTGGAGTGTCCCCCCAATCCTCCTTTAGTCTCCGCCGACCCCGAACGAGTAGAACAGATTTTGGTTAACTTACTTGGCAATGCAATAAGATACACCGTACAAGGTTCTATTACATTGCGGGTTTGGAGCGAACCTTCCAAGTTATGGATTGCAGTTATCGATACGGGTCATGGTTTGAAATCGGAAGATTTACCCTTTGTTTTTAATCGATTTTGGCGGTCGGAGCGATCGCGCATTCGCCATCCCACAGGGACTGGGATGGGTTTGGCTATTTCCAAGCGTCTCGTTGAATTACAGCGAGGTGAGATTCAGGTAGAAAGCGAGCTTAACAAGGGAAGTACTTTTCGGTTTTCTTTGCCATTAGTATAACAATACCTTTGCCAATTATGAATTTGTTGTAAAGATAGCCGTTTTTGAGCTTCTTGCAAACTCGCCTAGAGCGCCGGTCGAGTAGAAGGTGTTGACAAATTACGCATAGTATGGGTAAGGGGGTGATGTAGATGACTCAAAGCTTTATACAACCCTAGTCGGTTTGACAGCTTAAAAAAAGCAAGCATTTAAGAAAGGCTCCTGAAGGGTTTTCCCCGAAAGCGCTTTGAAGAAACCAAAAAGGGCAACTCCCAACACCGCCATCAATATCAATACATATTTGCATTGATTATTTACTGAAATTGCTCAATTGTCATAAATTGTCAACTTAATACTTGCTCTAAAAGTTCAAAAATTCCCGACATAAATACTATGAAAAATACATCTAGAAAGCGTCGGGCGTGTCATTAAGTTGGTATCGACTCTGAAAGGACACCAACAATCGCGAAGGAAAAAGTAAGAGGTATTGACAAGACGTACATTTTTTGGGGAGGGTAAAGATAAGTAGAAAACGATATTAGGAGTACAGATACAATGCATCCAGAAATTTGGAATCCACCAATAGAACTATCAGCCCAAGAAGAAAAAGTGGCAAAACGTATACGGAAAGCGAAATTATTTATATTTTTGAGGCAAATTCGCCATCAAATAATTGATGGCGAATTTCAAATGGAACTGGCAACAGTTTTCAAAGATAGTAGTGTTGGTTTATCGCCAATACTACCAGCACAACTAGTACTGGCAATAATTTTACAAGCATATACAGGAGTTTCAGATGATGAAGCAATTGAAGCAATTGAAATGGATAGACGATGGCAGCTAGCTGTCTTATTGTCTAGATTGTGAGCAACCACCTTTTAGCAAAGGAACACTAGTAAAATTTCGTGCGCTTTTAATATCAAAGTCATTTGACCTAAGGTTAATCGAAAAAACAATTGAAATGGCACATTTATCTGAAGGTTATAACCCCCATTCCGCACCCCAATTGTCACAAACGGTAATTACTGAGTGAAATCTCTAAAAAAAGAGTAAAACTATACTGTTTTTATCTGATAAACAGGTGAGAAAGCGTGAAAACTGGGATGTGAGACATCCAAGTCATTCTCAATAATTAGCAATAAGATGAAAACAAATTTTCTGTTGTAATCAATAGATAACTTTCGATATTTCACTGAATTTATTTATGATTCTACTAATGTATAAGACTCACGAAAAAATTATTAGACATAATTATTTAAAGCTATTTTCTAGGCAGAAATAGCTTGTTGGTAGAGAGACTATACATTTTGAAAGTCTAATTATGTGACTAATCGATAATAATGCTGACAGTCTTCTGGCAATAGGTTTAGAATGAAGTTTCTCTCTTGATTTCAGTTTGAAACTTGTTTTTCATCATGAAGAGTGACGAGATGAATTGATTGAAAACATTGAAATATCCATTTTAAAGTAGGATTATCTACAGGCTTTCCTAGCTGATTCTTGACAGTGAGTTGTGATTCATATAAAGCTAACCGTATTTGTCGCTGCGCTAATTTATAGACTAACAAACATAAACCCATTATCATTGCCAGTGCTTCGATTCTTTCCGGTCTTTTGAGATAAACGCTATTTGCAAAAAACGATGGGTCTTTGAGAAAAGCAAATCCTCTCTCGCATGACTGTTGTGCTTTCTAGTGATAAATCATGCTATTCTTACCAAGCTGACTTGGCTCTAAAACATTTGTAGCGATGATAAATCTGCCAGCACTGAGAAAATCTTGATTAATTTTATTTTCATCCTTCATGATTGTTGCTGATATTTGATAGCTATCTGATGGGATTTCTGCTCCTTGTGCTTTTGGCGTTGTTACAGTCACTTTATGTTGCTCAATTTGATGATATTTAAAGTTTTGGGAAATTTTTAATAATGCTTTAATCGCATCAGCTTCACAGGCAAATTTTTCGGAAGCTAATTTCTTTAAGTTGCTGCGAGCTTTTTCTTCAGCTTTCGGAATTTTTTGTGAGAGCTTCCGCAAATCTACTTCTCTTCTTTCTTGGCTTTGTACGACTAACCATCTCTGTTTTATTCCGCCGTAATTACTTTCTGTAGCGACAAAGGAATATCCTTTTAATTCACTTTCAATGAATTTTGCTTCTGGTAGTGTTGAGACTAAAGATTGTGCCGATTTTAGGCTTAACGGCACTCTACATAGCCATTTCATCTGCGACATAAGTTGTAAATTTGCTTCTGTATATAAAGCACAATCTGCTACTATTAAACTATCTAATTGCATTTGCTTTTTATACTCAACAGCTATTTCTCCAAAATCCGAAGAATCTACTCTATTTCCAGATGCGGTTTTGAAAAATAATGGGATATCACTATCTCCCGTACATATTAATTCTATTAGAAACTGCTTTAAATCTGGTCTATGATCTCGCGAATACCCATAGGTAATATTTATCGCTTGCTTGGATTTTAACTGAGAGTCTTTTTGAAACGGTTCATTTTCAATTTTTGAATTCTCAAATATTACCTCTGGTAAGGGGGTGTTATATTCTCCATGTACGTGGATTGACGATGAATCTAAGTGTGATGTCGTTGTCTGGATTTTAAATTTCTGGACGACATTCAGGCTGACTGCTAAAAATATTGTTTCTAGTCCTGTCAGGAACATTTCATCCATGACTCTGCCTAGTTTATCATCATTTAAATATTCGGCTTTAACTCCCTCACCTATTAAATGCTCGCAAGGGATTGATTCAAAAAATTTGGGAAACATCCTCTAAAGGCTGAGCAACAAATCCTAACCCATTTAAAATCATGGCTTTCACAACATGACCTGCACTCACTTTTTCGTCTGATTCTTGACCTAATAAATCATTAATAATTTCTACTACTCCAATGGCATCTACGATTCCTGCTACTATCCCCAAATGATCTATATTTTGTATAGACATCTCTTCGACATTAAACATAACAACAGTCTTCTCCAAAGCAATTCTGTCTCAATTTTTCTATATTTCTTTTGAGAAAACTTAAAATTTTCTATTTCTTTTATTTTCATGGCTCAAGCTTGAGACGCATTGAGCGATCGCTCAATGCATGGGAATAGGTCTTTCATTCTCCTCACAGCTTATTGCTACAAATTATCAATTACTTGATGGCTTCCTAATCTTTTTTTAGTTTCTCTGTACTACTTTCCCTGCGTCTTATTCATATGTGACAGTTGGGGTGCGGAATGGGGGGTATAAAGCTTTGAGTCATCTACATCACCCCCTAATCATACTATGCGTAATTTGTCAACACCTTCTACTCGACCGGCGCTCTAGGCAGCATTATCTTCACTCACCTGTACTAAGTGCATAACTTGATTTCACTGATACCTAATAAAGATATAGATGAAAGATTCTGGTTTTAGCCGTTGCTTGGCGAAGCCTGCTGTCATCTTCTAACTTCATCAAAATCACGTGGCTTGAGTCTACCCCTGTTAAGGTGAAGTTTTTTCTAACGTATTAATAGGAGTTTCAGTCTACACCTATTAAAATCTGAAAGCCAAAAAATAATGTTTGCCCTCAATTGAAGGTTTAATGGGTAGGAACACAACGTCAGAATAAGCTTCGCGATAGTACTTTCTTAGTACACCTTAACAGGGGTAGGCTTAAGTCTAAACTTCAGTTTCTAAAGCGCCACTACCATTAAAAAAACGGAGTTAGTATTACATGAATCATACTGATTTACAATTTGAACTGTCAAACCAATTGTCAACTCAGCAAACTCTAAACTTTGAATATGATATTTTAGACGGTGACACCCAAAGAGTTGTTCAACAACACACCAACGAAATTAAGACGCTAATGCGCCGTAATTCTCAAGATATTATCGATATTGGACAAAAGCTAATTGAGGTGAAGCAGCATCTGGGACATGGAAGCTTCAGAAATTGGCTTAAGTTTGAGTTTAATTGGAGTGTATCAGCCGCCACCAAATTTATGCAGGTTGCAGAGCAGTTCAAATGCGTAAATTTTACGCATTTGAATATCACTGCTTCAACTCTCTACCTAATTGCTGCCCCTTCTACACCCAAAGAGGCAAGAGTTGAAGTCCTCGAACGCGCTTCTAATGGCGAGAACATCTGCTATACTGAAGCTAAGGCAATTGTCTTTCAACATAAGAAAACCAAAAAGGGAGCGGTAGAACCAAAAACTGCTTCGCTTAAGTATGATAAACCAGTCAACGTTATAGAACCTACACGTTATGAAACTACGTTCGCAATCTCTGCACAAGAAGATTTGACTGAAAAAGAAGCACAGATAGAAAGGCGATCGCTATCATCTTTTGAATCACTACCTTTTGTAGCGTTTGAAAACAAGCAGATTGCAACTACTATCAAAGATATACCTGATGATACCACACAAATACCAATCAGTATGGAAAATCAAGTTGCAATTTCGCACGAGACATCGGATGCAACGATCTCGGAAATGGCAATTAGCATCAAAAACTTAACGCCAGAGCAACTAGTTAGGATGATTATAAAGGCTGCCAATAACGGACTGAGCGAGTCTCAGCTGTCAGCCATAGCCATGGTATCTCAACAGGTACTCAACACTCAACGAACGCATTGCTAGTTTTTCTAGCCCCATTGAAAAAGAGTAACACGGGATAGTCTCTATCATCCCCATCTTTACCCGTAAATTGCTGGATATTTTATGCTTTTACTGGAAAATGGCACAATCGCTACATTCCTATTAGACATTCTTAACTATAGAGCGCAATATCAGTCTAACAAGCAAGCCTATATCTTTCTCCAAAATGGAGAAACTGAGTCAGGGAGTCTGACGTATGGAGAATTAGACAGACAAGCAAGAGCGATCGCAGCCCATCTCCAATCAATGCCAGGAGAACGGGCGTTACTATTATATCCTTCTGGTTTAGAGTTTATTACAGCTTTCTTTGGCTGTTTGTATGCAGGGGTCATAGCGGTTCCAGTTTATCCTCCTAGACAAAATCAGAAGTTGTCGCGCCTACTTTCTATCGTTAATGATGCTCAACCAAAAGTAGCACTGATAACTGCGTCAATATTGACCGATCTTGAGAAAAGCTGGAAAGAAGAAGCAGAGTTAGGGCCAGTAAAGTTAATAGCAACGGATACTATTGAAACTTCAAATCCAGAAATTGCGCCTCAATTAGTGACACCAGAAACCTTGGCGTTTTTGCAATATACTTCTGGTTCTACGGGAACACCCAAAGGGGTAATGGTGACTCATGGAAATATTATCCACAACCAGCAGTTGATTCATCAAGCTTTTAGTCATAGTGAGAAGAGTATCGGTGTTGGTTGGTTGCCTTTATTCCATGATATGGGATTGATTGGTCATGTTTTGCAACCTATTTATGTGGGATTCCCCAGTATTCTGATGCCACCATTAGCGTTTCTGCAGAAGCCCATTCGTTGGTTAAAAGCGATTTCTAAATATAGAGCGACTACCAGTGGTGGACCGAATTTTGCTTACGATTTATGTGTAAAAAAAGTTCAACTAGAACAATTAGCTCATCTTGACTTAAGCAGTTGGGATTTGGCTTTCAATGGGGCGGAACCAATACGGGCAGAAACTTTGAAGCAGTTTGCGGAAAAATTTGCTCCTTGTGGCTTTAAATACAGAGCCTTTTATCCTTGCTATGGAATGGCGGAAACAACTCTGTTTACTACGGGTGGGGACAAGAATCAAAAGCCAGTGATTCAGGGAGTTAAAACTCAAGATCTAGAACAAAATGCCGTAGTAGAGAGTGAGATTTCATCGCCTCTAAGTCGAGTGTTTGTGGGATGTGGTCATCCTGACACGAACACAACAGTAATTATCGTTAATCCAGAGTCGTTAACTCGTTGTGAAAAAGGACAAGTAGGAGAGATTTGGGTGTCAGGTAGGAGTGTAACTTTTGGGTATTGGAATTGCCCCTCAGCAACACAAAAAACCTTTCAAGCTGAGCTTAAAGATACTGGAGAGAAACCATTTCTTCGCACAGGGGACTTGGGATTTTTCAGTAATGGAGAGTTGTTTGTTACAGGAAGGCTAAAGGATGTAATGATCGTTAGAGGTTGCAATCATTATCCCCAAGACATTGAATTGACAGTTCAGAAAAGTCATCCAGCACTACGATCTGATTGTGGAGCAGCTTTTTTAGTGGAAGTCAAGGATAAAGAACAACTAGTGATTGTTCAGGAAGTAGAGCGGAGTTACTTACGGAACCTGGATGTGCAGGAGGTAGTAAGGAATATCTTTGAGGCTGTGACTGCACAGCATGGCTTACAGGTTTATGCCACTGTCCTACTCAAGACTGGCAGTATTCCTAAGACTTCCAGTGGAAAGATTCAGCGTTATGCCTGTCGGACTGCATTTCTCAATGGCAGTTTGAATGTGGTGGAAGACTGGAGTGAAGAACCTTCGCAAAAGGCAAAGTTTTGGTATTGACAGACTGATATCCAATCTTTGTCGGAGAAAGTACAAACTGGCAAATAACTAACCGAAACTCAAAATATCTAATGGAGTGAAAGTTGATGCAAGTGGATAACGTAATACAAGAAAAGTCTCTTAAGGATTCAAGTAAGAAGCAGAAAATAACTATAGCGAATGATTACCTACAAAAACTACAACAGCGTTTTGCCTTTGCCACTATTTTAATTCCTTTTATAGGTTCAATTCTTGCAATTGGATTCTTTAGGCTATCAGACGTTGGAGGAGTGGAGATAGGGCTATTGGTCAGTATGTACGCCTTAACTATGGTCGGAATCACTGTGGGTTTTCACAGACAATTCGCACACACTGCTTTCAGAACTAATACTCCTATCCGAATTATCCTTGCTATTCTTGGTTCTATGGCGGCTCAAGGTCCTGTTATCCACTGGGTTAGCAACCATAGACGCCATCATCAGTATAGTGACCAACCTGGGGATACTCATTCTCCCCACGTTTATGAAGGGAAGCAATTTTCTCAGCTTCGCGGGTTATGGTACGCCCATATCGGTTGGATGCTGAACGGTGAAGTTACGAATTCTGCCCTTTTTGCAAGAGAGTTGTTGCAAGAGCCTGCTATTGCCAAGGTCAATCAACTATACCTAACTTGGGTAATTCTAGGTCTTGCCATTCCTGCTTATTTGGGAGGAGTTATGACAGCAACCTGGATAGGAGCCTTGCAAGGATTCTTGTGGGGGGGGCTTGTCCGAATTTTTTTCGCACATCATGCTACTTGGAGCATCAACTCCATTACCCACCTGTATGGTAGCCGTGCTTTTGATACCCGCGAGCACAGTACAAATAATATTTGGTTAGTTATCCCCACAGCTGGTGAAGCATGGCATAACAACCATCATGCTTTTCCAAATTCAGCCAAATTTGGGTTACAATGGTGGCAAATTGATTTAGGTTATTGGATCGTCCGCGTTTTGGAAGTGTTTGGCTTAGCTTGGGATGTCAAGGCTCCAACAGCAGGAATGATAGAGGCTAAAAAACCTAAAGCGGTAAAACTAGCTAGAGAAGAGACAGATTTCAGGTAAGCTAACGCTAAGGATTTGGCACAAGGGGCGTGTTGAAACTTGGCTGCAACTATGTTCTAACTTACGCCAACATCAACTTGGTCGGATTAAACAACTCAGATTCTGTTGAGATCCTAAACTTTACTTGGCTTCCCTAGAAATTCAGCTTCTCCAGTTAACTTTGCCGCTCTAGAAAAAACTACTTAGTACAGCATTTCATAAATCCATGACGAAAAGTGTACAAAAGAATCTACCAACCACAGCAGAAATACAAGCTTGGTTAGTTTCTTATTTAGCAGAATTGTTGAAAATTGAGCCTGATAAGGTATATGTGAATATTCCCTTTAACCGTTATGGTTTAGACTCCTCTGCCGCAGTGGGTATGACTGGTGATTTGGAAGAGTGGTTGGGGTACGAGCTCGATCCAACTTTGATATATGATTACCCTACCATAGAAGCTCTGGCTGGACATTTATCGGAGGAAAACAAGGTAAAAGCTTACAATACCAATACTTCGCCAAAATTAGAGGATTAGGGCTAGAGAAAAAAATCTAAATTCCTTTGACTGTAAAGGCTTCAGCTTTTGAATTGGGCTGGAAACCCATCAATTAGTTTTTTTGAAGGTGATGTATTACTATGACTAGTAATTTGAATATTTTTAATCCAGGTGCATCAGCTCGGTCAATTCAACATCATTATGATGTTAGTAATGAATTTTTCTCTCTTTGGCTTGACCCCTCTCTTACCTATTCATCTGCAATGTGGGAAGAGGGTGAAACGATTGAAAATTTTGAAAAAGCTCAGATGCGGAAGCTTGATTACCATATTGAGCAGGCTAAGGTAAAAGGCGCTAAGCAAGTTTTAGATGTAGGCTGTGGCTGGGGTTCTCTTTTGAAGCGTCTGGTTGATGTTTATGATGTTCAGAAAGTGGTGGGGCTTTCTATAAGTCAAGCTCATGTCAATTTTGTTTCAGCCTGGAGACATCCGAACATTGAAGCTCGTCTAGAGAGTTGGTCGGAACACTCTCCCCAAAACCCTTATGATGGGATTATTTCCCTAGAAGTATTTGAACACTTTGCAAGATTAGAACTTTCCTCTGAAGAAAAACTAGACGGTTATCGTGCGTTCTTCTCGCGCTGTCACGATTGGCTCAAGCCAGGAGGAATAGTATCAATTCAAACTATTGTGTACGAGAATTCCACGAAAGAAGACTTTAGCCAATTCTTCGCAGAGCAAGTATTTCCAGAATCAGATTTAGCTCGCCAGTCTGAGATTTTTCAAGCAACTGATAGACTTTTTGAAATTTTGTTGTTCCGGAATTATCGGCATGACTATATACGCACACTCAAGGCATGGTTGAAAAATTTAAAGGCTAATCGCAAACAAGTAGTAAATATAGTAGGTGAGGAAGTATTTGCTAGATATGAAAAATACCTCAGTATGTCTCTCATTGCTTTCCACACTGTAACTACTAATGTCTCTTGTATTACTATGCGTCGGATTGACCAGCCCCGTAAGTGATTGGCTAGCAGGCCTGTTTCAGTTAAATTCCATTATTCCATTTATCCACTGTTCCATCAACGATGAGATTTAGAATCGAACCCATAGCAATTATTGGCATTGGCTGTCGTTTTCCTAATGCCAAGACTCCAGAAGCCTTCTGGCACATCTTGCGGAATGGCGTAGATGTTATTACTGAGATACCATCAGAACGATGGGATATTGACACCTTTTATCATCCAGAAGCAGCTACACCTGGAAAAATGAATACTCGCTGGAGTGGTTTTTTGGAACAAGTGGATCGGTTTGATCCCAGTTTCTTTGGGATTTCTCCCCGTGAGGCACAGCAAATAGATCCCCAGCAAAGACTGTTATTAGAAGTAACCTGGGAAGCTTTAGAAAATGCTGGAATCGTCCCAGAATCCTTAGCAGGTAGTCAAACTGGTGTATTTATCGGCATCAGCAACGCCGATTATCACAGGCTTCTCTACAAAGATTTATCACGTATAGAAGCATATAGTGGTACTGGTACTGCCTCTTCAATTGCTTCCAATCGCTTATCCTATGTACTAAACTTATCGGGAGTCAGTGTAGCCATAGATACAGCTTGCTCGTCATCTCTGGTGGCAGTACACTTAGCCTGTCAGAGTTTACAGACTGGAGAGTCGAATCTGTGCTTAGTTGGGGGAGTAAACTTGATTCTGTCTCCAGAACCAACTATCACTTTCTCTCAAGCTCAAATGATGTCTCCTGAGGGTCGCTGCAAGACATTTGATACCAGTGCCGATGGTTATGTTCGCGGTGAGGGATGTGGTGTAATTGTTCTGAAGCGCCTTTGTAATGCTTTGAGGGATGGAGATAACATTCAGGCAATTATCAGAGGTTCAGCAGTTAACCAAGATGGTCTAACTAACGGACTGACAGCACCTAATGGTCCTTCTCAGCAGGCGGTTATCCGTCAAGCTTTAGAAAAAGCTGGTGTAATACCAGCGCAGATTAGTTATGTTGAAACACACGGTACTGGCACACCTTTGGGAGATCCCATTGAGGTAAACTCCCTTAAAACTGTGCTAATGGAAGGTAGAGATGTAAATCAAACCTGTTGGATTGGCACAGTCAAAACCAATGTCGGTCATTTGGAAGCAGCCGCAGGAATTGCTGGTTTAATCAAGGTGGTGCTATCGCTGCAACATGGAGAGATACCACCTCACTTGCATTTTAAGCAGTTAAATCCCTACATCAAAATTAAGAACACTCCTATAAAGATTCCTACTGAACTCCAGAAATGGTTTGCTGATGAGAAATCAAGATTTGCTGGTGTCAGTTCCTTTGGTTTTGGTGGCACCAATGCCCATGTAATTCTGGAGGAAGCACCTCTACAAGTTAAAAGTATGCCCTTGTTAGCGCAGTATGCCGTAGGCAGCGAAGCGAAGGGTCAAAAGTCAAAAGAGCGATCGCACCATATATTAACTTTATCTGCTAAATGTGAAAAAGCACTGCAAGAGCTAGCACAACGTTATCAGGAATTTTTAGGGAATAATTCCACAGCAGCGATCGCAGATATTTGTTTCAGTGCCAACACGGGGCGAGCACACTTTAACCATCGTCTAGCTATTATCACCTCTGACAAACAAGAATTAGTTGATAAATTAGCAAAAATTAATGCAGGAGAAGAACCTTTAGATGTATTTTTTGGAAAACTTTCTAGTAACAATAAATCCCCTAAAATTGCCTTCCTGTTTACCGGACAAGGTTCTCAGTATGTGGGGATGGGACGACAACTTTATGAAACGCAACCCGTCTTCCGTGGAGCTTTAGACCAGTGCGAAAAAATTCTACAATCTTATTTAGAAAAATCTTTATTAGATATTATTTATCCGGAAAATATTCAAGAATTAAATAATTGTGTCATAGACCAAACGGCTTATACTCAACCTGCCTTATTTGCCATTGAATATGCCCTAGCTCAGTTATGGCAATCCTGGGGAATTAAACCAGATGTAGTCATGGGTCATAGTGTTGGGGAATATGTAGCAGCAACAGTAGCAGGAGTATTTAGTTTAGAAGATGGATTAAAACTGATTGCCCATCGAGGACGTTTAATGCAAAACTTGCCTTCTGGGGGTGAGATGGTAGCTGTAATGGCATCTGAGGAGAAAGTGCGAGAGGTGATTGAACCACTCAGTGAAAAAGTATCAATTGCAGCTATTAACGGACCAGTTAGCGTAGTGATTTCAGGGGCTGCTGATGCCATCCGCACTATCTGTGACAGATTGACAAGTGATGAAATAAAGACGAAACCATTGCTAGTATCCCACGCCTTCCACTCTCCCTTGATGGAACCAATGCTGGGATCGTTTGAAGCGATCGCATTAGAAATAACCTACAATAAACCTCGTATTCCCATCATTTCTAATCTCACGGGAGAACAAGCAAACGTTGATATTGCCACTCCCCAACACTGGATAAATCATGTGCTAAAGCCAGTCAAATTTGCTAATAGTATCCAGACCTTGCATTTGTATGGATGTGAAGTCTTATTAGAAATTGGCCCTAAACCAATTCTGCTGGGAATGGCACAGCAGTGTCTCTCACAAAATACAGCATTATTCTTGCCTAGTCTCCAAGCAGGACAAGAAAATTGGCTACAGTTGCTACACAGTCTAGGGCAAATGTACCTTCAAGGTGTAGCGGTTAATTGGATTGAGTTCGATCGGCATTATCCAAGAAGCAAATTAGCACTACCTACCTATCCCTTTCAAAGACAACGATATTGGATAGAAAGCGATCGTACAATCGCCAATCAAAAACAAAGTTGGCAAATACAAAATCAAATTAAACAACATCCATTTTTAGGTTATAGATTAAAAGACTTAGCGTCTTTACCAAATACTTATATCTGGGAAACAGAAATTGATGAACAATATCTTTTAAATTTCAAAGATTATCAGGTTTGGGACGATGTGGTTATGCCTCACACGGCTTATATAGAAATTGCTTTAGCTGCTACAAAAGAAGCCTTGGCAGTTAAGTGCAACCATTTAACTAATTTGCAACTCCATCAGCCTCTATTCTTATCTGTAAAAGGAAACCAAAAAATCCAATTTGTTCTAGCCTATGATACCAATCATAGAATTCATTTTCATGTTTATAGTTGTCACATAAATCAACAGTTATCATCGCAAAAATGGACTTTGTATGCTACTGTCAAAATTCACATTTAGACATATAATTGTCATATATATCAATCAGAAATTAGATCGAACCCTATTAAAATTTCTATTTTAGAGGTAGACTAATATCAAGCAAACATCAACTAAATAAAATTTATGTATAAATTATGAAATTTGGTTTAATGTTTTTTGCCACAAGTGAAGATGCTTTAGGTGGAGATAAATATAACCTGGTTATTGAAAGTGCTCGGTTTGCCGATCGCCATGGCTTTTCTAGTATTTGGACTCCAGAGCGACACTTTACAAAATATGGCAGTCTTTATCCGAATCCTGCCATATTAAATGCAGCATTAGCAAGAGAAACTCAGCACATCAGATTACAAGCAGGAAGTGTTGTTTTGCCAATTAATAATCCTATCCGGATTGCTGAAGACTGGGCTATTGTCGATAATTTATCCGCAGGTCGAGTTGGAATATCTCTTGCTTCCGGTTGGAATCCTAATGACTTTGTCTTTTTTCCTGAGAAGTTTAAAGACCGTCATCAGGAACTGTTTATTGACATAGACGTTCTCCAAAAACTCTGGCGAGGTGAATCGATCCACAAGACTAATGGAAATGGAAATAAGGTTGAAATTAGGATTTATCCGACACCAATTCAACCAGAACTTCCAATTTGGATTACTGCTGCTAGTAACCCTCAAACCTTTATTAAAGCAGGAGAAATTGGTGCTAATCTTTTAACTCACCTGCTCGACCAAGGTATAGAAGAATTAGCCGATAAAATTTCCCTTTATCGTCAAGCACGAGCCAAGCATGGACACAATCGCAAACTTGGGATAGTGTCGATTATGGTACATACTTTTGTAGGTCATGATTTTAATGAAGTTCGCGACCAAGTGCGTGTTCCTTATTGCGAATATCTCAAGTCTAATATTGGTCTACTTAATGGTTTAGCTCAAAGTAGGGGTTATAGTATAGATATATCTAGGTTATCCGAAAAAGATCTTGATGATTTTGTTAACTTCTTGTTTGAAAGATTTGCCTCTTCTAGAGGATTAATTGGAACACCGGAAACATGTATTGATTTACTCGAACAACTGGACAATATTGGAGTAGATGAAGTTTCTTGCCTACTTGACTTTGGTCCAAGCAAAAATCTTATTTTGTCACATTTACCTCATCTCAATCAACTTCGAGAACGCTATAACACTCAGGTAACTGATAAAAAATACTTAGGTGAAAAAATAAATATATTATTAAGTTCTACACAAAAAGTTTTGCTAAAGGAGCAACTTCTTCCTTCAATTGGAGAAACACAAACACTCGAAGAAATCCGTAGGCGATGTACAGATAGTAGGAGTGCTAAAGAATATTATAGAATATTAGAGCGGCATGGACTTCGACTAGGAAAAACTTTTCGGAGTATAGAACATTTGTGGCTTGGTAAAAGAGAAGCGCTAGCACAAATAAAGCTTGATATTACAGAAAATAACTCCAATCATTTAATTAAAATTCATCCAGTTCTCCTTGAGGCTTGTCATCAAGTTCTAATCGCAACTTTATTAGATGAAATGCTTTCGGCTAATGAGCAATCACTCTATTTAGCCGTGGGTATCAGGAATTTTCAAGTCTACGAGCCGATGAGTAATCAGGTTTGGAGCTATGCACTTTTGTCAAATTCAGTAGACACAGTTAATAAATCAATTGAGGGAGATGTCCGCATATTCGATCGAAACGGAAAATTATTAGCAGAAGTTTCCGGTTTACAAATGCAGTGTACTGAACACTTGAGCCATCAGACCAAGCTTCAAGATCGGTATGCAGATTTGTTTTATGAATTGCAATGGCAACCCAAGACGCTGGTAAAATCAGAGTCTTCTTTGGTTCGAGAACCAGGTAATTGGATTATCTTTGCCGATCGACTAGGTATTGGTCAGAGTCTTGCAGAACTTTTAGAGGCGCGGGGAGAAACCTGCTTTGTAGTGCATTGTAACAATGAAGCTCGAATTTCTCAAGAAGGTGAAATATTCCTCGATCCAGCCGATCCTAAAGCAATGGAGGAACTAATCGAACAGATAGGAATACAACACCCCTGTCGAGGTGTAGTGCATCTTTGGAGTTTGAATACTACACCAAGTGAGGAAACAACAATCTCTTCATTAGAGAGGGATTGGACGCTGACATTGACAAGTACCCTACACTTAGTTCAAGCGCTGATTCGGACAAACGCATCTCAGTTGCCTCAGCTTTGGTTGGTAACCCAAGGAACACAAAAGACTGCTTCGGAGGCTGTTCCATCGGCAATAGCCCAAGCTCCTATATGGGGGCTGGGACGTTCGCTTTCTATAGAAACGCCTCATATTTGGGGAGGACTTGTAGATATTGCTCGCGAATTTTCCACACCTGATGCAGCAAAGGCATTGTTCGATCAAATCTGGTATTCTGATGGAGAGAG
Source organism: Scytonema hankhaensis NUACC26 (assembly GCF_045865695.1). NCBI lineage: Bacteria > Bacillati > Cyanobacteriota > Cyanophyceae > Nostocales > Scytonemataceae > Scytonema > Scytonema hankhaensis. The sequence goes on along the minus strand of NZ_BAACAP010000238.1, from coordinate 4,744 downwards.
CCAAATTGCGCTCCGGTGCGAACAGAGGTATGTTGTTCGCCTTATGCCTAGTCAAAAAGTGCAAACAAATCCACAATCGATAAATTTGCACTCCCATGCAACATATCTGATTACTGGTGGTTTAGGACATTTAGGGCTTAACACTGCCCGTTGGATGGTTGACAAAGGAGCGCAACATATAGTAATGGTCGGACGGAGCGATGCTTCGGATACTGCTCGCCAAGCGATCGCGCAACTAGAAGATAATGGTGCTCAAGTCTTAGTTGTCAAAGCTGATGTTAGCTCTCGAGCAGATGTTGTCAGAATATTTGAGAAAATTAAGGCATGCTATCCGCCAGTTCGCGGAATTTTTCATGCTGCTGGTGTTGCTGAATTTCACCCCTTACAGGATATGACGGCTCAGTCGCTCGAATCTGTACTTGCTCCCAAAGTAGCAGGAACGTGGAATCTACATCAAATCACATTAGGGATGAAGTTAGACTTTTTTGTTTGTATTTCCTCTATTGCATCAGTCTGGGGTTCTGAAGGACTAGGTCATTACGCAGCAGCAAGCCACTTTCTCGATATATTTGCACATTATCGTCATAGTCTTAAATTACCTGCATTGACAGTTAATGTCGGGGCATTAGCTGATGGCGGTATGCATTATCATCATCAGCGACATACAGTAATGCGGGAACGAGTTACTCAAATCGGTTTAAAACACTACTCTCCTCAAACTCTACTTAAAATGTTGGAGTATTCGCTCGATATGGGTGTTGCTCAGCAAGTCATCATCGATATTGATTGGGCGATCTTTAAAGAACTTTATGAAGCACGGGAGCGCAGAACGCTCCTTAAACAAATTAAGGTTCAATTACCAAAGCCGTTTAAAGAACAATTAGGGCAACTTAGGGAGGTGTTACACCAATTAAAGGATGCATCTAAAGGCGATCGCTACAAAATTTTGCTAGCTTATGTACAGAATAAAGTTGCCCGTGTTTTAAAACTTGAAGATTCCCAATTACCCACCCCAGAACAAAATCTTATGTTAATGGGGATGGATTCTTTAACAGCAATGGAATTAAAAAATAATTTTCAAAATGAATTAGGCATAGATATTCCTACAGTAAAATTTCTCGAAGGAACGACTATTGCTGCTTTAGCCAATGAGTTATCTCAAGAAGATAAAAAGCGAGAAATTGAGTTTTCTGGTGACGAGAAAGTAAGCGAAACAGGCGAGAAGAATAGTAGTTGGATTGAGGGGGAAATATGATTTTATCTGAGTTTTTACAAGAGATTTCAATTAAAGGTTGGAAATTATGGAGCGAGAATGGGCGACTGCGCTATCGTGCCCCCAATAATGAAGCAACCTCCTCAGTATTAGAGCAACTTAAAGAGCATAAAAGAGAAATCCTGAATTTGCTGCAACAGCAACCTAACCTATTAGAGGTTTATCCCCTTTCCCACGGTCAGCAAGCGCTATGGTTCTTGTGGCAATTGGCACCAGAGAGTTCAGCATACAACGTAGCTTTTAGCTGTCGCATTTGCTCCGATCTAGATGTTGCAGCTTTGCAGAAAGTTTTTCAGGTACTGAGCGATCGTCACCCTATTTTGCGTAGCACTTTCCCAAGATTAGGAACAGAACCGATCCAACAGATCGATCTCGAACAGCCAATAGACTTCCAACAAATCGATGCTACCAGTAGTAGTGAGTCAGAACTGAAAGAGGAGGTTTTTGCAGCGTATAAATCCCCCTTCGATCTCGAACACGGACCAATCATGCGGGTGAGAGTGTTTACCCGCTCCCAGCAAGAGCATATCCTGCTGCTAGTCATTCACCATATTGTAAGTGAAGGTTGGTCAATTGGAATATTGTTAGATGAGTTGAAGGTGCTTTACCCAGCATTCAGAACTGGTCAAGAGGCAACTCTTCCCCCTCCTGTACACTCCCATGAATATGTGCGTTGGCAGAGGACAATAATCGAGAGTGCAGAGGGAGAGCGTCTGTGGCAATACTGGCAGCAACAATTAGCAGGAGAACTACCCGTGCTAAATCTGCCCACAGATAGACTCCGACCCTTGGTACAGACCTACAATGGTGCTTCCTATCCCCTATATCTCAGCGAAACTCTTACCCAGCAACTCAAGGAACTGGTTCAGTCTGAGAGTACTACATTATACACCGTTCTCTTAGCTGCTTTCAATGTGCTGCTGCATCGCTATAGCGATCGAGATGATATTTTAGTCGGCTCTCCAACTGCAAGCAGACATCGTCCAGAATTTACGCGAATAGTCGGCTATTTGGTAAATCCAGTTGTTATACGGACAAATTTATCAGCAAATCTTACCTTTAGGGAGTTTCTTACCCAAGTTCGTAACACGGTCATTGCCGCAATAGCACATCAAGATTATCCCTTCCCACTCATTGCAAAACGCCTGCAACCTCATCGCGATTCTAGTCGATCAACTATCTTTCAAGCTTCTTTCGTTCTCCAACAACTACAGCAAACTCCCGATGTCCTCAAATTGTATTCTACTCAAGTAGGCACTACCATAAAATGGGGGGGACTGGTACTGGAACCTTATGAAATACCACAACAGGAAGGTCAGTTTGATTTGTATTTAGAAATTGTGGAGGGAAATTCATCTGTTTTTGGGACTTTTAAGTACAACACCGACTTATTTGATAGATCGACCATTGAGCGGATGGCAAGTCATTTTGAGAACTTGTTGTCAGCGATAGTGGACAATCCCCAGCAAGCGGTGAGTGAAATTCCCCTACTGAGTGCTACTGAACGCCATCAGTTATTAGTCGAGTGGAACGACACCGCACGGGAATATGCGACTGACAAATGTATCCATCAGTTATTTGAGGAGCAGGTAGAGAAGACGCCTGATGCTGTAGCGGTGGTTTATGAACACCAGCAATTGAGCTATAAAGAGCTCAATAAGCGGTCAAACCAACTAGCGCACTACCTACAATCGCTTGGGGTTGGGCCGGAAGTGATTGTAGGGTTATGTGTTGAGCGCTCTATAGAGATGGTAGTGGGTCTGTTAGGGATACTCAAAGCAGGAGGTGCTTATTTACCCCTTGACCCAAGTTATCCACAAGAGCGCCTTGCCTTGATGATGGAAGATGCTCGGATTCCATTACTACTTACGCAGGAAGCCTTGGTTGAGGATTTACCTAAAACTGGCACTGAGATTCTAGTCTTTGAAGATTTATCTGAGGTTCTCGCGGCACTTTCGAATCAGACACCAAGCTGTAGTGCTAACTCCAGAAACCTATCGTATGTGATTTATACATCTGGTTCCACAGGCACGCCGAAAGGCGTAATGGTTGAACATAGGAGTCTATGTAACCATATGCTTTGGATGAAAGCAAGTTTTGGATTATCTTCAGATGATAAGGTTTTGCAAAAAACCCCCTTCAGTTTCGATGCATCGATCTGGGAGTTCTACGCACCCTTGATTGCAGGGGGACAGTTGATTGTAGCGCAGCCCGGTGGACATAGCGATAGTAACTATCTTATTCAATCAGTGTTGCAAGAAGGAGTGACGATTGTACAGCTTGTGCCTTCTTTACTGAAGGTGTTATTGGAACAAAAAGGATTAGAGAATTGTAGGTCTTTGAAGCATGTATTTTGTGGAGGCGAGCAGTTGCAACATGACCTACAACAGAAATTCTTTGCACGGGTTTCATCGGCATTACATAATGTTTATGGGCCAACGGAAGCGTGCATTGATGCGACCTGGTGGAGGTGCCAAGAAATTGAAGGAGATTCTGTAGTTCCAATAGGTCGTCCGATAGAGAATGCACAAGTGTACGTGTTAGATAGTCATTTACAACCTGTGCCAATTGGAGTGACAGGTGAACTTTATATCGGTGGAGTTGGAGTCGCCCGAGGGTATTTGAATCGACCGGAGTTGACTACCGAGAAATTTATTGCAAATCCCTTCAGTGATGACCCTGAGGCTAGACTCTATCGAACAGGAGACTTGGGGCGTTGGCGTACAGATGGAAATATCGAGTTTTTGGGACGTATTGATTCGCAGATGAAACTGCGGGGGTTCCGCATCGAACTCGGGGAAATCGAAGCAATTTTGAGTCGTCATCCCCAGATTCAACAAGCTGTGGTCATAGCCACAGAGGATATTCTCAGTCAGAAACGACTAGTAGCGTATGTAGTGAGTCAGGAGGAAACTCTCACCACCAACCAGATACGAGAATTCCTCAAGCAACAGCTGCCCGCCTACATGGTGCCCTCGGCTTTGGTGATTCTCGACACCCTACCGTTAACACCTAACGGGAAAATAGATCGCAAAGCATTGCCAACACCTGATGGAGAAATTATTCGGGAACATGAATACGTAGCACCACGTACAGCAATAGAACAAATCTTCAGCACAATTTGGGTTGAACTACTGTTATGCGAACAAGTCAGTATCCACGACAACTTCTTTGAAATCGGAGGGGATTCCATCCTCAGCATTCAAGTAGTATCTCGTGCCAAAGCAAGAGGAGTGCAAATCACGCCCAAACAAATATTCCAACATCAAACTATCGCCGAATTAGCAACAGTTGCCAAGACAACAACCGTGCTAGTGAATGCTCGTCAAGGGTTAGTGACTGGAGTCGCACCCCTAACACCAATTCAACATCGGTTCTTTGCACAAAATCACACAGCTTCCCACCATTACAACCAATCGGTTTTATTACAAATTCCCAAAGACTTATCTAGAGAATTCATCGCCACCGCCT